>CAZKZR010000038.1:0-12341 GCA_964557245.1 uncultured Anaerolineaceae bacterium
ATTACCCATGTCTCCCATGGATCCATTCGAGTCGTCATCGCCGCCGCAGCCGACGGCCGCCAGGGCAAACGCAACGGCAACGATGGCCGCGAGCGAAAGGAGCAGGAGTTTTCGGTTCAAGAGACTTACCTCACAGGGGAACTTATGATTTGGGGATGATCCAGTTCGGATGTCGGGCCTGACTAATCGAGCCCTCCATTCATTACCCGGGCGGCAATCGGTGGATGCCCTGACGGCGGCGCCGCGGGGCGGTCGAATGCTTCCAGCCGCCGTCCCTCCCGCTTCAGCAGCACGGCGTTTGTAGCGACAATGATCGAGGACAGCGACATTAGGAGCGCTGACACTTCGGGCCGGAGTTCCAGCCCGATGGACGTGTAGAGTGCACCGCCCGCGATGGGGATGGCGAGCAGGTTATAGATCGAGGCCCAGAAGAGGTTCTGCTTCATCTTTCGGACGGTCGCGCGGCTGAGGTCGATCGCCTTGAGGATATCCGATGGATCGCTGCGCATCAGCACTACCGAGGCGGTCTCGATGGCGACATCGGTCCCGGCGCCAATCGCGATACCAACATCTGCTGCTGCCAGGGCCGGCGCGTCGTTGATGCCGTCGCCCACCATGGCGACGCGCTTCCCTTCGCGTTGGAGCCGCCGGACGTAGTCCGCTTTGTCGCCTGGTTTGACGTTGGCGAAGACGCGGTCGATACCGACCTGCGAGGCCACGGCCCGCGCGGTGCCTTCGTTGTCGCCGGTAAGCAGAGCCACTTCGATACCGAGCTCGCGCAATGCCGCGATAGTGTGCGCAGCGGACGGGCGGACAACATCGGCGAGGCCGACGAGCCCGGCGGCTTTCCCATCGATTGCCACGGCGGTGATACTTCTTCCCGCCGCACTCATCCGCTCCGCTTCCTGCCGCGCGCCCGTCACGTCCACGCCTTCCCGGACGAGTAAGTCAAGGTTGCCCGCCGCTATCCGATGGGACTCTACGCTGCCGACGGTGCCGAAGCCGGCGATGTTCTCCGCCGACGCGAACGGCGGAAGGTCGTGGATCCCCCGCTCATTAGTGGCGGCGACAATGGCAGCGGCGAGGGGATGGGACGACGACGCTTCCAGTGCCGCCGCAAATCGCAACACCTGGTGCTCATCGAATCCCGGCAACGCCACGGTTTCGACCACACGCGGCTTGCCCTCCGTCACCGTGCCGGTCTTATCGAGCACGATGGCATTGATCTTGCTCACACCTTCGAGTGTCGCGGCGTCTTTGATCAGCACCTTGTGCTTTGCGCCGAGGCCCGTCCCAACCGCTACCGCAGTAGGCGTGGCGAGCCCGAGAGCGTCCGGGCAGGCGATGACAACGGCGGAGATGGCAAACGTCAGGGCGGTGATGGTGCTGACCGAGCCGAAGACTTGCCAGCCAAGGAACGTAACGATGCCGGAACCCACCGCCACCATGACCAGCACGGCAGCCGCCCGGTCGGCGAGCCTCTGCGCGGGGGCCTTTGAGGCTTGTGCGTTCTGGACCAGGTCAATGATGCGCCCGAGGACCGTCTCATTTCCCGCGCCCGTCGCCCGGAGCAAGAGCGAACCTTCGCCGTTGACGCTGCCGGCGATCGCCTGATCACCCGGAGCGCGGTCCACGGGGAGAGACTCACCCGTGACGAGCGATTCGTCGAGGGCGCTGCGTCCGTCAAGGATCTCTCCGTCCACCGGCACCCGTTGTCCGGGCCGGACCCGGACGAGGTCGCCAGTGACGACCTGTGCGGTGTCGACTGTTATCTCAACGCCGTCCCGTACCACAATCGCCTGTTCGGGAACCAGCGCGAGAAGCGCGCGCAAGGCGTCGGTTGTACCGCGACGGCTCTTCATCTCCATCCAGTGCCCGAAGAGCACGAAAGTGATGAGCATCGCCGCAGCTTCGAAGAACACCTCGTGTCCGCCAGTCAGCGTGATGCCAACGCTGAAGAGATAGGCGGCAGCTACGCCGGTGGTGATGAGGACCGACATATCAAGGCGCTTCGATTTGAGCGCATACCAGGTGCCCTGGATGAAAACCCATCCACCGTACAACACCACCGGAGTCGAGAAGAGCAACGCCATCCACTGGATGCCGATGCGAAAAGGCGTGGGTGGCGTCCCGCCCAACAGGGTGTCTCCGAGTTCCGAGTAAAGGATGACAGGGATGGTCAGGAGCAGAGAGACCAGGAAGCGGTTTCGCATGTCCCGCTCCATAGAGGCCGCCATGCGGGGGTCGGACATCATCGCGGCGTGGTCGTGGCCGCCGCCGTGCTGCATTCCCGTTGGCTCCGATGCGACATGGGCGCTGTGGTTAGCCGGGACCGGGTGCGACCCGTGGTGCATGTGGGCGGGCTGGAGCTGCTGGTGGGCAGCGTGTTCTTGTTGCCCACCGGGGGATGGTTTGGTGTGGTGTTGGTGTTCGTTCATCTCGACGACTCCGATTAGGATACCCCCCTATCCTATTAGCACCTCAGGGGAAATCCATCGGCCTTTAGTCCTAGTGACGTTGGTCCCATAGGGCCAAGTCTACTACGGCAGTCGTAGAAGAAATCGGAAACGATCGTTCGGAAGACTGACTAGCCGACGCAGACCATCCCGGCGACGATCATCAGGTGCGCGAGCACAGGTAGCGAGGCGAGCACCGCTGTTAGCCCCACCAGCATGCCGGCGCGATCACCGGGCAGCGCTTGTTCGCGGGCAGCGATGCGCAACAGCCGGTACTCCACGGCCGCGCTGGCAAGCCCAGCCCCCATCGGGACTGGAGAGCCTGCGGCAGCCACAACCATCGCCTCGAACAGCGCGTCGCGCGCTGCTCCACTATCGAGGGCGTGGTCATCGGCCAGACACTCTGTGCGCAGGATCGAGGTATGCCGGAGATCGGAAACGCCAGGGAGCCATCTGATTGGCTGTGTCAGAGAGATCAAAGCCCATCGCCAGAGCGTGTCTTTCCTGCGCCGGTGGGCGTCCTCGTGAAGGAGCGCCGCGTGCAAGCCTGCGGCGCCGAGGTCTGCCTCGGCTCCCGTGCTGACGAAAATGACCGGTCTCCAGAGCCCGACTGTTGCGATGAAAAACGTTGGGTCCGTGACGGAGAAGTAGTCCACTCCGTGCACCATCCGGCGTTGCGCCAGTGCGGCAAGGCCTTGCCTGACGCCTCTGCTCCGCCGGGCTGTTCGAACCATGGAGTAGACGGGAAACACGAAAAGGAGGGCGCTCCCGCCGAGGACGAGGAGCGCGAGGAACCCCGGATCGGTCAGGCCCCGGCGCCATTCCATTTCGCCTTGTTCACCCACGTGCAGGACTAAGGCATGGAGCGATAGCACTGGCAGGACGGCCAGTGCGACGGCGAACGATATCAATGCGAAGCGCATGGATCGCGTCACGGCCCGCCATCCAGCATCTTTCGGGCGGCCTCAACGGCTTTGGGATCGAGGCGCTGGACTTCGGCCAGGAAGGCAGCTACTCCAGCCGGGCCGAGCGCGGCGATCTCACCAGCAAGAAACTGTCCCCTCCGTTCGGCAAACACGTCACGCGAAATGGCAGCTTCATAACGATGGCTCTTGCCGTCTTCACGGCGCCGAACTAACCCTTTGCGGTGGAGCCGCTGCAGCACCGTGAGAATGGTGGTATAGGCGAGCCCCTTCGGCCGACCCACGCGCTCGAACACTGCGGGCGTGGCGAGCTCCCCTGACTCCCATAGCTCTGCGAGGACGGCGGCTTCGAGTTCCCCAACCGATTCTGACGTTCGTCTGGGCGTACGTACGTTCATCATTTCCTCGAGGTTACTCCCGGTTGCTGACCTGCGCTGCGGGCTAAAGAGTTCGAAACTCGTGATCGATCGGGCAGTGCGAACGGAGTCGCGCATCGCCGCTACCGGAAATTGGCTTTGAAGTACAACTCCAGCGGTCCCGTTTCGCCGGATTCGTTTCGCGCGAGCACGGTGATTTTGAACAGGTGTGGCCCTTCCATGCCTGCGTGCATCCCCATCGGGAGATCGAGAATGAGCGGCGTTTCCTGGCCGGGCGCAATCGTCGTGGAACCCACGACAGGGTCAGTCGGTCAGCACCCTTCCAGGACTTCGATCGTGGGCTGGGCGAGGGTCACGACCATGGTCCCTCGATTCTTGAGCACCCACTCGCGGCGTACCGGCGTGTTCAGCGATACACGCCCAAGATCGGCAAGGCGTTCCCCCACCTCCAGACCGGCGACCGACACTGGCCCGCTTGGCACTGCATTCGCCGCAGCACCATTCGGGCTAATCTGGCGAGGTGCCGACGCGTCATCCGCACCACCACGCGACTGCAGCGCGAATGTGACGGCCGCGACTGTGGCGAACCCGGCGAGAACGAGTATCACTCCCTGCCAGACCCGACGACCATGCTGCCTAGACCGACGTTGATTCTTCATTTCGTTTGCCCTGAGGGGGTGTCGGTTGGTCGTCCGTATTTGGCGTAATCCGCATCGATTGTGGAGCGAATGAGAGCGGCACTCTCGCCTCGCCCGAGCATGGCCTCGACGTCGGCAGCCTCGCGCCCGCAGATCGCGCAGTTGCTGGCGTGTGGCTCATAGCCGCCAGATCGCGTCACGAAGCACTCGAGGAGGCTCTCGTGGCCGAGGCTTCCGCAGCCGCAATAACACGGTACCTGCCGCATCGCGTCGGGATGAGCTTCGACGAAACGGTAAGCGTGCGCAGTCTCCGAGGGGATACCTTCCAACGAAAACACTTCATGACCCTGACCGCTGCGCAGGAAGCCCGCAACTGCAATCGCTACCAGGAGCAGGGCCGGTATCAACACCGCGAGGCTGGCGGCGAGAATGGTCTTGACGGACATCGACCTCTCCATTCCTTGGATGGCCGCCGCATACCGGGCGACCTACTACAGCCGTCATAGTGAGCCACGCGGCACGGGAGCGGGGCGGTCGCCCGGACCAAAAATGGGGGGCCATTCGTGCAACTTTGGCACGCCGCAGACCCGCCGGGCACCGCAAATGGCCCTTTAGTGCCGTCTGCTTCGCCCGAAAGGCCGTCGTGCGGCTGTGCGCCGGGCAGCGAATATTCCATTACTACGACAGGAGGTAGTAGAAATGACTCAAACACCGCGAGACCCTGCAGACGCTGTCCGAACGGCTGCCTCGAACGGCATGCTAGCGATGATGGCCATGATGATGATCTGCTGCGTCGCAGTGTTCTTTGCCGTGGCACTGATCCCGCTGCTCGGCTGGCCGATTGGCCTGGCGCTGGCCGTCTTGCTGATCGGGGCTGTGATGTTCACGCACTTCAAACTGATGTCTCACAGCGGACATTGATGCAGCACCCCAAGGAGGTACTACCGTGAAAAAACTCACCGTCTTCGGATTTGCAGGCGGCCTGGCGGCTTCGGCCATTGCGAGCGGCGTGGCGGTTGCCTACGCACATGGTAATGGCAGCCATCACGCCGACATTGGAATGATGAATGGGACTAGCATGCAGATGCCGATGGACGCGGCCTCAGTGGATGACCACATGCGCCAGGTTATGGGTGACGATGCCTATCAACGTTTGCGGAATGCCGTCGGAGAGTCCGGCTTCGAGGCGATGCTCACGGCGATGGAGTCAGTCTGCCCGTCGATGGGGCAGGTAGCCAACGCAGCGTTGCCGACCGGTTCGCACGAGTCGCACCACCCCAACGGGGCGCCCTGATCCCCTGGCCGGGTGCAAGGCAGCCGGGAGTTGTGCAAAGCCCGACTACCACTTGGATGTGCTGGTTACGCCGAGGCTCATGAACTTCTTTTCAACGGCACCGGGAGTGCTGGCACAGGCCGAGTTCAGCGATCCGCTGCCCTTTCACTTTAGTCAACGCCGTCCGCTAGTTGAGGACAGACCGTCCAGCGCACGATAGGTGAGTGAGAGAGCCGGGTTCAAAACCCAATCGACTTTCATCGTTGGATTAACGACGCGCCGTATCCCTGTCGCCAGGGATGCCTCAACACCCGCGCGGGCAGTCGTCTGGCCGTCTGGCCTTGGTAAGCGGACCGTAAGGAGCGAAGGCCACGTCGACATCGCGGGCCTTTCAGGCCCCGCTCGCGGACCGGTCGGCCGCTGCGACACTCCGGGTTTTGTCGCATGGTGTGAAGAGTCTCCAAACCAGTGGAACGGATATGTCGAAATGAACATGGCCATCGCCTTCACAAACGAGTTCGGTGTTTCATTCTTGCAAATGGGGTGGGACGGAAATCACATGGACAGTTGGGGTTGGGGCGGATGGCTCCTCATGAGCATGTTCATGGTCTTGTTCTGGGGTGCAGTGGTCGCGGTCGCCATTCTGCTGCTTCGTTCTAACCGTCACTCCCGCGGACGCCAGTATCCCGACGCAGGATCGTCCGCCCTCAACATCGCAAGCGACCGCTATGCACGCGGCGAAATCTCCGAAGAGGAGTTCCTACGCATCAAGGCCGGACTTTCGCGCTGACCGGAAGCCGACGGCGACCTCCGCGCTGCCAAGGAGTTGGAAGTTGGATCAAAGCCGCAATTTCATCGGAGCCAAGACGCTCGCGTTCGGCGTCACTGCCACGATTACGCTCGTCGCAATATCAATCCTGGGTATCCGGCTCGCACGCGGGAGCCAAAGACTTGGCTTCGGGAGCGACAGCAGTTGCGCAGAACCGGACCTCCCTGGGACCGTCGTTCGTGTCGCCTTGACCAACATGGGTGGTCCGATGATGGGTCAAAGGGGCGGCATGATGCCCGGCGGCGCGATGAGCTTGACCGCAGACCACGCAATAACGACGCATGGAGCAGTCTCGTTCCTCGCGACGAACTACGGCTCCATCACTCACGAGCTCGTGGTGCTCCCCCTCACCGACTCACAGCGCGCGGGGGCCCGAAAGATAGGAACGGACGGTCAGGTGGACGAAGCGACCAGCCTCGGGGAGGCCTCCAAGTCCTGCGGCGAGGGTGCTGGTGAAGGCATCACAATCGGAAGTTCAAGCTGGTTGACGCTCACGCTCCCGCCCGGCCGCTACGAGCTCGTGTGCAACCTCCCCGGTCACTATGCGGCAGGCATGTACACCGAGTTCACCGTCACCTAGCTCTCACGACCGATCGCCAGGAGCGGCTCGCCGCCATCGTCGGAGCACGAGGTGATGCGGTGGCAGTGGCGATCGGAGTAAGTGAAATCATCCTGGCGACGGTGCTGTTCGCGCACGGGCTGGACGCGGTGGCCGGCGTTTCGCTGACGCTCGGCCTCTGGATTCTCGGGCGCTCTCTTCGAAAGACCGAGTGACATCCGGGAGTCGGAGCTCCGACGGTGTCGTTCCCTGTTGGCATGAGTCTCAACGGAAACAGATTCAAGCTTTCAGACCGTTCAATGCCCTGTCCTCAGTGCAACGGCTACCCTCCGCTGAAGCCTTTTGAAGGGCGCCTCAGACCAGAGTGCTCGACCTGTGACGGGCGGGGCTCCGTTCCGCGTAGACTGTCGAAACCATCATCGAGCGAAATTGGTGCAGGCCTGCGTCGGGCTCTGGAACAGGGCCTCCGCAAGGTATGAGGATGCCGGCAGCCCGTTCGGTCCGGCGGACGAGGGCGATAACGTGTCCCGCTGGTTGCTGCATCGCATCGAAGCCGTCGAGTACCTACAGGCTGCCGAAGAGTTGCTCGGTCCGCACGAATGCTCCGACTGATTGCTCCCAAGTTAAACTGGGGCTCTTCCGGTCTCAGACCGGGATGCCACCGGCGAGCTTGGGTGGCCTGTGAGCCCGCACCCTGGCATTACCCTGGGGCGCGGGGAAGGCGGCGGTTCCGTGGTCGCTCGCTCCGCTTTAGTGCGAGTGGGCAGTTTCGGAGATATGAGGCGACCCCAGTTGGGCGTCGTACGGGTCGGCGTGAATGTCCACGACGGAACCAGCCGGCAATACGTCCAGCCACGCGTTTCGCAGTTCTTCGGCCACGGAATGCGCTCGAACAAGGCTGTACGAGGCTGGCATACAGACATGTGCCACAAGGTGGGCAGTCCGTCCGGCATGCCGAAGACGCAGTTCGTTCACATGGTCGAATCCACCAACCCGTTCCGCGGCATGTTCGAGTTCGTGCCGCAGATCCGGATCGCCGTGGTCAAGCAGGCGCAGGATCACCTCGCGGCCGGATTGGTAGGCGGCCCAACCGATCAGCACCCCGATCGCCAGGCCGACTGCCGCATCGATCCGGGGCTGATTCAGCATGATGCCGATTGCTGCGGCCACGACACCGAGTGAGGTGAGGCCGTCGGCTCGAGAGTGCTCCCCGTCGGCAACGAGCGCCGAACTTCCGATTCGTCTCCCGATGCGAAGCTTGTACTGAGCGACCGCTTCGTTGCCGATGAACCCGACAAGCCCGGCCGTCAGGACGAGCCACGGGCGATGAAGGTCGCGGGTTTCGCCAAAGGCCGTGATCGACTCGTACACGACGAGCAGCGCACTCGCGGCAATAAGAGCGACTACCACCAGCCCGGCCAGGTCTTCCAGGCGGTGATAACCGTACCCGAATTGTTGCGTGCGCTTGCGTTTCGTCACGAGGAATGCAACCCAGACGACGGCCGTGCCGGCGACATCCACGCCGTTGTGCAACGTGTCGCCTAGGAGCGCTACCGATCCGCTCAGGAGCAGAAGGACGAGCTGGAAGACGCCGGTGAGTCCCAGCCCGGCAACACCCACCTTCAGTGCACGAACGCCTTCGCGGGTCGAAACGTCCAGCGAGGTGGAATGGGAATGACCATGACCATGACCATGCTCGGAACGCACGGCTTGATTAGAAACCTCAGAGCCCGGTGCAACAAGACGGCAACTGCGGTCAATGGCAGGTGCCTTGATGGGCCGCGCCTGACCATCCGCGAGCGGCGAGGTTCGACGCACCGTGATAGCATCCGGAGGTGCTGATACGCGGAGGGCTGTTCATCGTCGGGCTGGTCAGCATCATTGCCTCTGTCGCCGTTCCGATGAGCCCTGCGCCCGGCGCCGGGATGGTTTCAAACTTTCACACGGACCATCAATTGCAGCATCTCAAAGGCGAGCCGCATGACCTTGACCATCATGAGCTATCGGGCGGCTCGTCCGTTCAAGCGGTGCCTTTAGCTTCGTTTTACGTTGTCCCGGTGGAGGGGCCTGCGAGTGTGACCGTCCCAATTCCGGCCCAGACTCTGCCGTCGAGCCGAAGCATTGCTCCGCTTCTCGTCCCTCCGCGCCTTCTCTCTGTCTGATCGAGGGCGAAATAGTCGGAGGTAGTCACACATGCGTTGGTTTTTCGCTGCCCTGGCAGCACTGTCTGGTGTCCTCTTCATGGCCGCGTGCGGAGATGGCGAGCCGCAGCAGGACGATTCCCCGGGGGTTTACTCAGTCGTGGTCGCAACCGGCGATCTTGCAGTAGGCCCGCAGCGGTTGAGCTTTGTCCTCCTCAAGGGCGATGACCCGGTTTCTGAGCCTGTCGTATACGTGCGGTTCTTCAAAATCCCGGCGAGCGGCTCTCCAGAACTCGTCGGGGAGTCGCCCCTGCCGTGGTCCGTCCTCGGGGCTGAGGAAGAGCCTCACGGCGACAGCAGCCACGGTGAAACCGAGCTGAGAGGGGTCTATTTCGCCAATCTCCCGTTTGACGAGGCAGGCACGTGGGGTATCGGAGTAAGCCCGGGACCCGTTTACGACGAGAAGTCCGAAGCGCGCGTCCAGTTCGACGTCAGGTCGAAAACGCAAACCCTGGCTGTCGGCGAGAAAGCGCTTGCGGCCACGAACGGCACTTCCAGGGACACGCCGCTCAAACAAATTCACACCGGCAGCGTGAAAGATGACGGGTTCCACGACCTCTCGATAGACGAAGCTCTCGCTTCTGGCAGGCCTTCCGTCCTGGTTTTCGCGACTCCGTCCTTCTGTCAGACGAGGACGTGCGGACCATCTCTCCAGGTCGCCGTGAAAGCTGCTCCGAACTACTCCGGCAAGGTCAACTTCCTGCATATTGAACCGTACGAGCTCGACGCCGATGGGAACCTAGTAACTCGCCCGGACGGGTTCGGGAAGCTGGCGAAGACCGCCGAGACGTGGAGATTGCCGAGCGAGCCATGGGTATTCGTCCTTGACAAGTCAGGCATGGTGGTCTCGCGATTCGAAGGTCCATATGCCTTGGAAGAGCTCACCTACATCCTCGACCAGGTGTCGAAGTAGAGGTCCCGCGATGACGACGCGAGACCAACGAAGCCTGACCATCCGGGCATGGGGACCAACGGAACGACGCCATTCCTGCCAGCAGCACAGCTGAACCGGTAATTGTCCAGCCGACGGGGGCACGGTAGGCTGCTTTTTCGACAGAGGAACACCCTGGCCGACTGCAGGTCCTCGGATAACCGGCGGGGACCCCCATCGATTCGCCGGCGAGCACGGAGAAATCGAGATGAAGAAGCCTCGCATCGCTGTCCTGATGATCGTGGCAGCTGCAGCATTCGTTGCCCTCGGCGTGGCTGCGTGTTCCGGCGACGATAGCGTCACCCGACAGGACGAGGTCGCCCGTCTGGGCGCAACCGTCATGCCCTTCGATCTGAACAAGACCCATCACACGTTCGAGCAGAACGCCACCGGCGGTGTTGAGTCGGTCCGCGCTCTCGATTCGAACGACAGCGCTCAGATCGGGCTCGTTCGCTCTCATCTCCGGGCCGAAGCAACGAACTTCGCGGCAGGCGACTTCTCGGACCCGATGGCCATTCACGGGATGACAATGCCGGGCGTGATCGCCCTTTCGGCGGGAGCGAGTCGGCTGAAGATCCAATACGCCGACCTTCCCGACGGAGCGAAGATCACTTACGCCAGTGAAGACCCCGCACTGGTGTCGGCGATCCACGACTGGTTCACCGCCCAGGTCTCGGACCACGGGCAGCACTCCAGTTCCCACTGACGAAAGGCCACACGCGAGCGGCTCGAGCGTGTCTCCCGCTCACGTGCCATTCGTCCGACAGCCGGGAGGACCCAATGAGCACGAACGCTGAGCAGCACCGCTCGCCGGGACGCGCACTCGCCATCGGGCTGGCGCTGACGCTGGCGTTCGCAGTGGTTGAAGTCGCCGCCGGGGTGCTTAGCGGCTCCCTCGCCCTGGTCGCCGATGCGGGCCACATGCTGGTGGACTCTGCCGGGCTCGTCCTCGCGCTCGCCGCGACGCTGATCGCGCGCCGCCCGCGTGATTTGCGCAGGACGTACGGTTACGCCCGCGTGGAAGTCCTCGTGGTACCGGTCCACGTGATGCTCATGCTCATGATCGCGGGATACATCGTGTATGAGGCGATCCGCCGCATTGGAGGCGAACCCGAGATCCAGGGCGTGCCGGTGCTGGTGGTCGGTCTAATCGGCCTGGGAATCAACATCGTCACCTTCCGGTTGTTGCATGGCCACAGCCACGACAACCTCAATGCGCGCGGCGCGATGTTCGAGGTCATGGCGGATATGCTCGGCTGGTGACTTTCCGCCGGACGCCTCACACCATCACGCGCCCGCGAGCTCCCCTGGCTGAATTTGGCCCCCAATGGCCGTCGGCTCGAGTCCCAACGTCGCACCGTCTTGCTACCACTCAGACCCCCTTTTTAGCGACCGACTACCCCGGGGTCTGACGCCCGCGTCCAGAAAAGCTGACGCCACCGATGGCAACTCCAAACGTCGGGTCATGCGGTCAGTTTCGCTCCGTAGTCATTCCCAACCTCGCGGTAAATCGAATGATGTGGTCGCATGCCTCTGGCCGTCGCTGGCCTGACGAAACAGAGTGTCGAAGGTCTTGAATTCGTCCCGAATTTCTGAGAATTTACTTTCGGACCGACACTCAGACTGAGGTCAATCGAGGGCCCGAAGGCTGGCTAACTCAGATTCAAATCGACCCTTCGGAGGCCAAAAATCGGCCCTCACTCTTCGGATCAGAAGGTTGGGGGTTCGAGTCCCTCCGGGGGTACCAGTTCTTCTTCGAAGTCAGTGACAAATTGAGCGGCGTCTCCCGCACGCGCCCGGCTAGTTCTCAGGCCGAACGAACAGCGAGGGGAGCATCTCCGCCGCCTCGAGCGACCCTTCGACTGTCGCCAGGCTCTGCGCGACCGCGGTAGCTGTAGGTAGCCGCCCCGACATGAGCCCCAGGAGTGCCTGCGGCGTTCCGGTGATCGTTGCGTCCGCGGGACCGAACGGCGAGATAGCGGTCCCGCTCGGCCCACCCCGGACGACTGCGACGCCCTGGCTCGATCCGTCCGGGTTGGCTACGGAGATTGCGACGGCGACCGCCGCGCCAGGCACCGGCGATGCATAGGCTTCGAGGACGACCGCCCCCTTGCCATTGCCATTTTAGAACGGAAGTGGCGGCAAGCATGCATC
>CAZKZR010000039.1:0-12120 GCA_964557245.1 uncultured Anaerolineaceae bacterium
TACGCGTTCGATCTCGGTCTCCACCGGTTCGATTGCCATCTTCTCGGTCCAGTTCGTCCAGTCACGGTTCTGGATCCAGAGCGCGAGCGGGGAGCCGAGCGTAAAGCCGTGGCGAACGCCGGACATGATTTCGGCGTGGTCTGATTCGATCTTCATGCGCCCGCCGCGGCCATAACCGCCTTGCCGGCGGCGCAAGTCGGGCGCGATATCGTTTTCGGACAGTGCGAGGCCTGACGGCAGGCCCTCGATGACCATGGTCAGGCCTTTGCCGTGGCTCTCGCCGGCAGTGAGGAATCGGAATTGGCCCACGCTTAGTCTTGACCTCGTTCGATGGATGCCGCGAACTCGGCCGCGGCCTGTTCGGTTGGACGGGGAGGCTTGCCTTCGATCGGCGGGAGCTCGATAGGCAACGGCTGGCCCGCGGGGCCACGTTCGTAGAGCGCGCCAAACCGTCCGAGAATCTCTTCCGGGGTCAGCGCCTCCCAGGTCATGTCGTCAGCGGGCGCGCGGTCGGCAGTGACAGTCAGGATCGGGCGCTGCACGGGCGTGCCATCGGCTCCGGTGAAGGTGGAGTACACATCGACCCGGGTGTACCCCAGGCGAAGGTTGGGCACATCGTACATGATCATGTCGAGCAGCTTCGCGGCCAGGGCGATAGCCTCGTCCAGCGCGGTTGAGACCTGGACGCGAGTCGCTCCCTCGGTCCGGAACTCCCCTTCGGCGGACGTCGAAACGGTGACGCCGTCGCGCTCCACAGAGATGAGCTGAGCAGCCTGCACCCCGGCCCAGAGACTGGATGCGGTGCCACGAGGCGGGCGGCCCCTCCGCCAGGCGGCCAGGGCCTCTTCTACCAGCGCTGCCACAATGTCGGTGTCGCCCGAGGCGACGCGGCGCCGCCAGGCGCGGTGCTGAAACATTTCGGTCGAGACCGCCCACCCGACGATCACGAAGATCGCGCCGACGATGAGGACGCCGAAGATGATCACGGGCGCGCCTTTGCGAGTTCCCGCCGGGCCGATTCGAACATCACATCGACCGGCGCCGGGACGCCGGTCCAGAGTTCGAACGCCAGAGCGCCCTGGTAGATGAGCATGGGGAGGCCGCCGAGGGTTCGGAGGCCGCCGGCGGCCGCGGCTTTCAGGAACGCCGTCGACTCTGGCTTGTAGACGATATCCACCGCGAGCGCGCCCGGGCGGGCGTGGTGGAAGTCACAGGGAGATTCGCCCTCTGTCCCGGTGCCCTCCATCCCGACCGACGTGCAGTTCACAATGCAATCGTACCCCGCTGCTCCGGGCGCGCCCTGCCAATCCGCCCGGACTCCGGCGGCCGAAAGTTCAGCGAGCAAGCGATACGCACGGTCCGGCGAGCGGTTCCACAGCGCCACCTGTCCGGCGTTCGCTTGGCCCAGCGCGAACGCTATGCCACGAGCGGCGCCACCGGCGCCGAGGAGCAGGACAGCCTTACCGGCGGGGTCAAAGGCAGCTTCGTTTTTCAGGGCGGCGACAAACCCCGGTCCATCGGTGTTGAATCCGAAGAGCCGGCGTTCCCTGTTGACGATCGTGTTGACCGCTCCGACGCGGGCGCTCAACCCGCCCAATTCATCGAGCAGCGGTATGACCGCTTCCTTGTGCGGAATGGTGACGTTCGCGCCGAGGCAATCGTCCGAGCGAAGCGAAGCGACGCGCTGCTCCAGGGCGGCAGCCGGGGTGTCCCAGCGCTCGTACGAGACGTCAAGGCCGCAGTGCGCGAACGCCGCCGACTGGAAAACCGGCGACAACGAATGCGCCACCGGGTGGCCGATGATGCCTGCGCGGCGGCTCACGGCGCGCCGTATTGCTGGATGTTTCGGGTGTGTTCATCCAGCGTCTCCGCGAAACGGTGAGAGCCATCATCAGCCTTCGCATCCGCGACGAAGTAGTACATCCTGGTGGTCTCCGGCCGGGCGACTGCTTCGATCGAAGCCAGGCCAGGGTTCGCGATTGGACCAGGCGGCAAGCCGGGGAACTTCCGCGTGTTGTACGGCGAGTCTATCTGGAGGTCCTCGGCCGTTAGCTCCTTCTTCCAGATTCCGAACTGCGCGACCGAGCCCGGCACGAGCGACACCGCGTACTGAACGGTCGGGTCGGCGCCCAGCGCGTCCCCTGCGGCCAGGCGGTTGTAGAACACTCCGGCGATGAGCGGCCGTTCACTGGCGATGACGGCTTCTCGTTCGACGACGGACGCGAGCGTCAGCGCCTGGTGCGGATTCAATCCATGGGACTGGGCTGCGGTCCGCAGCTCCGGAGAGAAGCGCTCTTCGAGCGTGTCCAGCATGTACGCGATGAGTTCATCGGGAGTGGAGCCGACGCGCATGATGTAGGTGTCCGGGAAAAGGTAGCCCTCGAGGCCGGCGCCTTCCGGGTGAGACTCGACGAAGCCTGGCGGGAGTTCCGCGCGCGCCACTGCGGCGAGGAACTCATCCCGCGTGCCAAAGCCCGCTTTCTCGGCGATAACCGCCATCTCCTCGATCCGGATACCTTCCGGGAAGGTGACCTTCAGGACGGGCACCTGGTCGCGAACGGTGAGCTCGTTGATGACGGAAAGCACGGACGAATTCTTCTTGAGCAAGTAATCGCCGGAAGCGAGCTGCTTTTCCACACCCATCAGCGCAACCATGAACTCGAACTGCTGGCCGGACTTCAGAACGTCGAGCTTCTGCAAATCCTTGCCGATGTCACCGGCGGAGCGTCCGCTCGGGAGGGTGTACCCGACCTCCTGGTGCTCGGTCGAAGGAGTGGCAGGCTTCACCAGGTCATTGCCCAGGATCGCCGACGGTGTGCGCGCGACGAAGAAGCTGGCCAGCAACACCACGAGGACCGTGAAGCCGATGCCCGCGGCGCCAATCGGGGTGACGGCGCGCCCGTTCACCGGCGACTCCCGCGGCGCGAATCAAGCACCGCCTGCAGCACGACGGCGGCCGAGGCGGAATCGAGCGAGCCGTCGCGCCTCCCGCGAAGGCCCGGTTGCATTGCCACGGCCTGGGAGGAAGACAGGCGTTCGTCTACTTCGCGTACCGGCACGGTTAGCGCGCCGCGGAGCGCGGCCAACAGGTCAGCGGTTGTGTTCGCCTGGTGGCCGCGTTCGCCGCCGAGGGTAAGCGGCAACCCGACAAGCACTTCTTCGATCGACTCCTCGCGGACGATTCGGGCCACCTCTTTGATGGCTGCCGGGAGTGACCGGGCCGGAATAGCGGGCCGCGGGTGGGCGTAGAGGCCGAGGGAATCGCTGATCGCTACGCCAATGCGAACCTCACCTGGATCCAGTGCCAGCAGGCGTGGTTGCGGTTGCGAGTGAGGTTGTGGATGCGCCATTCGAGAGTGAATCGCCCGGCGTCACTGCCGGTTCCCGCGCCGCGAGCCCCACATCGATGCGGAAGCTGAATCGCGGGACTCGCGGAGCCCAGCTGGAGACCCGGACATCCGCATCCTGAATACCATACCGTTCGGCGAGGGTCGACCGGGCGGCGCTTTCCGATTTGCCTTTGATCGCGTTCTTGAGGGCGGCAGAGGAGACGCCGCGCGCCAATTCGCCCTGGATCCGGAGCTCGGTGCGGATCTCGCCGGATTCTGTATCGATCTGGCGGGCGCCGGTCTCGATAGCGCGGACGGTGCCGGGGATGAACTCGCCGTCGGACGCGTGGGAGGCCAGCACCGAGCGGGCGAGCTCCTCCAGCGTCGTTTCGACGACGGCCAGCGCGGACAGCTTCACCGTCACATCGAGCAACACGATATCGGCGGGAGTGCCGACCGCCGGCCGGGATTCGCCGTATTCAACCTTACTTTCCGCCGTCCCGAGGAAGATCGCGTCGTGAGGACGCGCCTGCACGAGACCCTGCTTTACCGCGGCAGAGCTTTCCAGGGCCTTGGCGAGGGATTGAAGTTCGAGGATGTCCTTCGGGTCCACGGCTTGCCGGGGTTCGCTTGTCCCGCCGGCGGCCGGCGCCGCATTCGTGACCTTCAGGAATCGGTAGCGTTCGGCCTGCCAGCCGGAGATGGCAGCTGCGGGGACGTTGCCGGCGACGCCGGGCTTCTGGGCCGTCGCGCCGGCTTCGGCCGAGCCTCCGGCAGGCACGGTGACATCGTCATCGAGCACAAACGGCTGGAAGTCCGGTGCTGCGAGGACGACGGAGCCGCTCGCCACCAGCACCGCAGCCGTCGAAGAGTTGGAGATGGTGACACGGACCTTTGCTGGCGAGACGCCCACCTGCGCGGTGCCCGAAGCCTTGAGGGCAAGCGTGTACTTCTGCTCGCCGGATACGCGAGTCGCGGGAACGCCGAGCGACTGGAGATCGATGGCAGTGCGCGATTCGGAGGCGGTAACCGTGATCACTTCGCTCACGGTCTCGGTGGGTGGGTAGGCCCGGACCGTGGCGGACGGGGCCAAGGCGAAGAGGAGGAACAGGCCAAGAAACGCCACGCCTACAATGACCGCGACCTGGACGTATCGCCCGATGCTGGGCGGGGCCATGCTCACCCGCCCAAGGCGTACCACGTGCCGGCCGCCTGAATCCCAGCGCACGTGCTGCGGCTTGCGAGAGACCGGCACGTTCAGTTCCCGCGCGCGAGAGGCAAGCGCCGAGGAGCGCGTAGCAATGGCGATCACCTTGCCGGCCTCACCCGCGTGGTGGATGAGCCGGCGCATGCCGAGTTCGGTGCTGAGCTGCCGGTTTCCCTCCGGAGCGTGGAGGACCACGGCCCAGGTGGGCGCCGCATCGACCCGGCCGCAGACCGCGGCGAGGTCTTCGGCCTTCTCTACAAGGACGACACTCGCCAGCTCATCGCCGGGAGGGGGTTCTTCGAACCCGCCGATCTTCGAACCGGGACTCTCCAACGCCACACCACCACCTCGTTTCCCCGGGTCTTAACCGGTGAGCGCCTCCGTGGCCTTCCTTCGGCCTTCGGCCAGGGCGACGTCGATGAGTGATGCGTCCTTGGCCCCGGCCTGGGCGATGTCCGGACGGCCGCCGCCGCCGCCGCCGGCGGCCTTTGCTACGTCCCGGACCAGGTTGCCAGCATGCACGCCCTTCGCGACGAGGTCAGGGGTCGCGGCAGCGAGGAACGTAGGGCGTCCTTCGATGTTGGCGGCCAGCACCAGCACCGTTGAGGCCAGCCGCGAGCGCACCCGGTCGGCCACATCGCGGAGGACGTCAGGCGACGTCGCATTGACTCGCGCCACGACGAGGAAGGCATCGCCGACCTTCTCCGCGCCCTCGACCAGGGAATCGCTCACGGAAGCGCCCTGCAGACGCTCCAGCTCAGATTCCTGTTTGCGCAGGCGTTCGAGTTCCGTTTGCATGGCGTCGAGCCGCTCTTCGATCTCCGATGGCCCGGTGCCGAGCCGGTCGGCGATCTTCAGCAGCCGCTCCTGTTGCTCAAGCAGATGGGATTCCGCCGCACGGCCCGTGAGCGCTTCGATCCGCCGGGTACCGGAGGCCACCGCCGATTCGCGGAGGATATGAACGAAGCCAATTTCTCCGGTGTGGTGGACGTGGGTGCCACCGCAAAGCTCGGCACTGAATAGCCCGTCGTTGTCTTTGATTTCGACCACGCGGACGTCCGAGCCGTACTTGTCCCCGAAGAAGGCCAATGCCCCGCCTTCGACGGCCTGCCGATAGCCGGAGACGCGCCAGGCGACTTCGAGGTCGCTGCGAATCTTTTGGTTCGCAAGCTGCTGAACCTCGATCAGGGCAGCGCGCGGCGCCTGTTCGAGATGGGTAAAGTCGAAGCGCAGGCGGTCCGGAGTCACGAGCGAACCCTGCTGGCGGACGTGGGACCCGAGAATCTGGCGCAGGGCGGCATGAAGCAGGTGCGTTCCGGTGTGGTTTCGCGCCGAGCCGCTGCGCCATTGCATGTCAACGGTGGCATCGGCGGATTCAGCAACGCGTATCGCCCCCTCGAGCACACGGCCGCGATGCACGATGGCGCCGCCGGCCGCTTGCGTGTCTTCTACCCCAAAGACGCCGGAAGGCGTGCGAATGTTCCCGTGGTCTCCCACCTGGCCGCCGCCTTCGGGATAGAAGGGCGTGGTGGTGAGGATCACCTCGCAGGTGTCGCCCTCTGTGGCCATCGCCACGAGTTCGCCACCTTTGAGAATCGCAACGACCGATGCATCGGCTTCGACCTTGCCGTAGCCGACGAAATCGCTGTGGTCCTCGCCCAGGGATTGGAGCGCGGGGGAGACCTCGCCTTTGAGGAACTTGCCGGTCTGCCGGGCGCGGGTGCGCTGAGCTTCAAGCGCGGCCTGGAAGCCCGCGTCGTCAAGCTCGAAGCCCTCGCCTGCTGCGATTTCGCGGGTCAGTTCCAGGGGCATCCCGAAGGTGTCGTAAAGCTGGAATGCCTCTTCGCCGGGGACGATGGTGGCACCCGCGAGGCGGAGCCGCTCGAGCAGCGACTCCAGCCGCGTTTGGCCACTGGCGAGCGTCCGCACGAAGCGCTCCTCCTCGCCGTCGAGGGCCTGTTCGATGAAGTCGCGGGCGTCCACCAGGTGGGAGTAATAGCCACCCATCTTGTCGATAGCCGCGCCGCCCACCCGCGCCGTAAAGCGCGACGTCACGCCGGCTTTCCGCGCGAGGTAAATCGCACGCCGGAGGACCCGGCGCAAGACGTAGCCGCGGCCTTCGTTGCTCGGGACGACGCCGTCACCGATGAGGAGGACGGCCGCGCGGCAGTGCTCCGACATCGCGCGGATGACGTACTGCAGGTCGGCCGGGGCGGTCTCGTATTGCTCCTCGAAGATGCTGGCCGCGCGCTGGAGGATCGGATAGAAGATGTCGGTTTCGAACACCGACTTCTTGCCCTGGATCACCATCGCGACCCGTTCGAGTCCGCTGCCGGTATCGATGTTCTGAGCAGGCAGCGGTTCGCGGTGTCCGTCCGGGTGCTGATACAGCTGCATGAACACCAGGTTCCAGATCTCCAGGAACCGGTCGTCATAGCCGACGCCTCCCGGCTTGCCGTCAGGCCGGGTATGGAGCTGGGCGCCTTCGGGACCGAGTTCGGGCTCGAGGTCGTAGTAGATCTCGCTGTCCGGGCCGCACGGGCCGCTGGCGCCGGGCGTCCCGTTCGGAAAACTGAACCAGTAGTTCAGGTCTTCACCGCGGCGGTGGATGTGGTCATCTGCCACGCCGACTTCCCGCCAGAAGCCGTAGGAATCTTCGTCGTCCAGGTAGATCGTCGCGTGCAGGCGCTGCGGATCGAGCTGGTAGACGGTGGTCATCAACTCCCAGGCCATCTGGATCGCTTCGCGCTTGAAGTAGTCGCCGAAGCTGAAGTTGCCCAGCATCTCGAAGGCCGTGCAGTGGCTCAGGTCTCCCACTTCTTCGATGTCCGTGGTGCGGAAGCAGCGCTGGACGGTGACGGCCCGCGGGCCGGCCGCATCCTGCTCGCCCATGAAGATCGGCTTGAACTGCTGCATGCCGGCGCTGGTAAACATGGAGGTGGGGTCGCCGATCGGCACGAGTGGCCAGGCGGGCAGCTCCATGTGCCCTCGCTCGCGGAAAAACGAGACGAACGCAGCGCGGATCTCATCGGAAGTGGTGGGGTGATCAGTCATAACAATGCTCGAATCCTATGGGTGGGCACCGCGCAATGTCGATACGGGAAAGGCGCAAGTGCGGATTGGAAACTGATCAGGCGCTTGACACGTTTTTCCACCGATTCATACGATCCACTCAGACGCGCACGCCGCGTCGCCTATGCGCACAGAATCTGAGCCTCCCAGTACCGACTCACCAGTGACCCAGGGGCGCACCCTGCGATGCCGTTTGAGGCGAACGCCTTGAGCGGCCTCGGCGTGATCGTGCTCGCCGCCGGGATGGGCACCCGGATGAAATCGCGCCTGCACAAGGTCTTGCACCCGGTGTGCGGCGTGCCGATGGGACAGCACGTCATCGATGCGGCCGCGGCACTGAACCCTGACAAACTCGTGGTGGTCATCGGCCACCAGGCGGAGGCGGTACGGGCGGCGTTCTCGGGCCCGGGCGTGGAATTCGTGATTCAGGAAGAACTGAACGGCACGGGCGACGCCGTCCTCCGCTGTCGCGAAGCGCTCGAGGGGTGCGAGGAGATCCTCGTGCTGAACGGCGATTGCCCGCTGGTAACCACGGAACTGCTCGCGGGGCTGCGCGACGCACGCATCATTCGCCCGCTGAGCTTCGTCACCTGCTTCGTGGAAGATCCGGGACGCCTGGGACGGGTAATGCGCGATGCCGACGGAGACCCATTCGAGATCGTCGAGGCGAGTGATTACACCGGGCCCGACGGGCCGGCGGAGATTAACGCCGGGCAGTACGCCTTCGACGCGGCGTGGCTGTGGAAGCACCTCCCCGCCGTTCCGCTGAGCCCGAAGGGCGAGTACTACCTGACGCACCTGGTAGCCGCGGCCGCACAGTCTGGTACGCCCGGGGCCGCGTTCATCGCCGACGCCGAGGAGATCCTGGGAGTGGATGACCGGGCCAAACTGGCCGAGGCCGAAGCCATCATGCGTCGCCGCGTACTTCACCGGCACATGCTCAACGGGGTGACTATCCAGGACCCGGCGACGACGTATATCGACGCGTCGGCGAGCATCGAAGCAGATGTGACCATCCTTCCCAACTCGCACATCCTGGCGCTTTCCGCGGTCTCCGCCGGAGCCGTTATCGGCCCGGGTTCCACGCTGCGGAACGCCACGATCGGCGAGGGCACACGCGTCCAGTCGTCGGTCATCGAAGAGTCCCGCATTGGCGCACGCTGCAGCGTAGGGCCGTTCTCGCATGTCCGCGGGGGCGCCGACATCAGCGACGATTGCCAGCTTGGGAACTACGCGGAGGTCAAGAATTCCAACATCGGCCCCGGCGTGAAGATGCACCACTTCAGCTACATGGGCGACGCGGACATCGGCGCGCGAACGAACATCGCCGCCGGGGCGATCACCTGCAACTACGACGGGGTGGCAAAGCACCGCACGGTGATCGGCGAAGACGCATTCATCGGCTGCGACACCATGCTCATCGCGCCGATCACCATCGGCGCGGGAGCCTTCACCGCCACCGGCGCTGTTGTCACACGCGACGTCGCGCCGGGCGAAACGGTGGCGGGCGTGCCCGCCAAGCCGTTCCGCCGCTCCCAGGGCGAGCGTTAACGATGGGGCCAGCGACACTCCTCGCTATCGTCGCGATCATCGTTGGGTCGGGTGTGCTCGGCGCGGTCGCGGCCGCGGAGGCCGCGCTCGAACGGGCCAACGACACGCGAATCAAGGCGCTGGCGGCCCGCGGCAACAAACAGGCCCGCCGCATCGCGGGAGACGTGGGGCAGCCTGGCCGCTACCTCGGGGCGCTGACGGCGGCTCGCGTGCTCACGGCCACGGCGATCGTGGGGACCTTCGCGTACCTGGGCGCGCGTGAATACCCACCGTTCCAGGGAACGTTTCTCTTCGCGCTGATGGGCGGCGTCTACGTGGCGTTCATCCAGATGACGGTCGGCCTCGTTGTCGCTCGAGCGCCCGAGTGGGCGGCACTCCAGCTCAGCGGGATCGCGCGAGTCACGAGTCTCGTGTTCGCCGTGCCGGCATTCGTGCTGGGATTGCCCTCGCGCATCGTTGCCGGTTCGATCACCGCTGTGGCGCCGGACGCCGACACGGACATCCTGACGCTGGTCGAACGCGAAGAAGCGGCCGGCGGCGTGGAAGAGCAAGAACGCCGGATGATCCGCGGCATCATCGCGCTGGAAGACAAAGCGGCGCGCGAAATCATGGTGCCCCGCATCGACATGGCCGCGGCCGATGTCGAAGACCGCGTGACCGATGTGGCCGCGATCGTCACCGAACGGGGCTACAGCCGCGTTCCGGTCTACCGCGAAAACATCGACGACATCGTCGGCATTGTGTACGCCAAGGACCTCCTCAGAGCCCTGACCGATGGTGGGCGCGAGCGTCCGCTGCAGGAACTGCTGCGGCAACCGTTCTTCATCCCGGAATCGAAGCGCCTGGACGAGTTGCTCACAGAGATGCAGTCCCGGCGCATCCACATGGCGGTGGTGGTGGACGAATACGGCGGCACGGCGGGCCTTGTCACCATCGAAGACCTGCTCGAAGAGATCGTTGGCGAAATCGAAGACGAATACGATGTCGCCCGGCCGCAGATGGAGATCATCTCCGATGACGAAGTGGTGCTGGATGCCGGCACGACGACGGACGTCTTGAAAGACCTGTTCGATTACGAAATCGAGTCAGACGATTTCGACACCGTTGGCGGGTTCGTCATCCACCAGCTGGGCCGCCTGCCCACTGTTGGAGACGAAGTCGCGGTCGATGGCCTGTCGCTCCGAGTCTTGAGCATGTCCGGCCGGCGGATTCGGCGGCTCCGGGTGACGCGGGAGCACGCCGAGCAGCTCGAAGGCGTCGCGGCGCACTGATTCGAGCCACATCCCGTGGCCGCGTACCATTGAGCGACCGCCAGCCAGACCGGAGCCGTCCCGTGCCTTCAGATTCGCGACCCGTCCGAACCCGCTATGCCCCGAGCCCCACCGGCGACCCACATGTGGGGAACATCCGGTCGGCGCTGTTCAGCTGGGCGTACGCGCGGTCCCAGGGCGGGCAGTTCCTTCTGCGGATCGAGGACACCGACCGGAATCGGCTGGTGGAAACGTCGACCTCGGCGATTATGGAAAGCTTGCGCTGGCTGGGGATCAGCTGGGACGAAGGTCCCGAAGTCGGCGGGCCGCACGAGCCGTATTTCCAGTCCCAGCGGCTGCCCCTCTACCAGAAAGCCGCCGCAACCCTGATCGAACGGGGCCGCGCGTACCGCTGCTTCTGCACGGCGGAACGACTGGATGAGATGCGCGCGGCACAGGCCGCGGCGAAGCAGCCTCCGGGCTACGACGGCACCTGCCGGCGCGTCGCGCCGGAAGAATCGTTGGCGCGAGCAGCGCGCGAACCGTTTACGGTCCGCTTCGCCATGCGGAAGGAAGGGCAGACGGTCCTGGACGACATCGTCCGGGGGCAGGTGACGTTCGACAACAAGTTGCAGGACGACTTCGTGATGATGAAGTCGGACGGCTATCCCACCTACCACCTTGGCGTGGTGGTAGACGACACCGAAATGGAAATCACGCACGCCATCCGCGGCGACGAGTGGATTTCGAGCGCGCCGAAGCACATCCAGCTCTACGAAGCCCTGGGTTGGGAACCGCCGGTGTGGGCGCACCTGCCACTCATCCTGGGGCCTGACCACAAGAAGCTGAGCAAGCGCAGCGGCGATACGGCCCTGCTGGATTACCGCGCGAACGGGTACCTGCCGGCCGCGATGATCAACTTCCTGGCGTTCCTCGGGTGGTCGCTGGACGACCACACGTCAATGCTGACGATCGAAGAGCTGCAGGAACACTTCGACCTGAAGCGCGTCGTCGCGAACCCGGCCGTGTTCGACATCGAGCGGCTGAACTTCCTGAACGGGCACTACATCCGCGAGATGGATGAGGCCACATGGATCGAGACCATCGCGACCTGGTGCGACCGGGACCTGCCGGCAAGCGTGAAGCGCCCGGTGGAGCCGGAGGTGGTTTCGCAGGTGGCGCCGCTGCTGAAGGAACGCGTCGCGCGGCTGACGGAGATAGCGCCGATGGTCGAGTTCCTGTTCGGATACGACGCTCCCGAATACGAGATTGCACTGCTCACCGAGCGGGTTCCGGATGCCGCCACGGCTGTCGCGGTGTTGGACGCCGCCCTGACGCACCTGGACGCAATCTCGCCGGCGGAGTGGGATGTCGCCCACGTGGAAGCAGCCATTCGTGGACTCGAGGAACCGCTCGGCATGAAGCTGCGCAAGTTCGTCTCGGTGCTATACGTCGCGGAAATGGGGCGGCCGCAGGGAATTCCGCTCTTTGATTCGATTGTCTTGCTGGGCCGGGACCGGGCTCTGCAGAGGCTGCGCACAGCGCGGGCCCGGTTGGGGTGATTGGCGGCGCACTGTCAGGTGCTTCCCGGGTAGAGCGATTCGCCGAGTGCGTGATACGCTAACAAACGGTCTTACTGGGGACTCGTCTAATGGTAGGACAGCGGATTCTGGTTCCGTATGTGGGAGTTCGACTCTCTCGTCCCCAGCCA
>CAZKZR010000040.1:0-12024 GCA_964557245.1 uncultured Anaerolineaceae bacterium
GTGACCCGAACATGGCGAAGCTGCGGCAGGAGTTGGCGAAGTACAACCCGGGCCCGGGCGTTGTGGACCAGATCATCGCCACGCTTTCGTTGCCGTGAGCGAGGGCACGGCCAGCGACGCGGCGGGCAAGCTGCGGCTCGCGCTCCTCGGGCTGGGGGCGCTGAGCGCCCTCGGAGCGATCGCGGAGTTGGCGATGGAGCGGCACTGGGATGGGTTCATCCAGCTGATCCCGTGGTTCGCGGCGGGCGCCGTGTTGCTTTCGATCCTCGCTGTGCTGATTGCCCCGAGCGGGCGGACCATTCTGCTGGCGCGAGTTGTGGCGGTCCTGGTTGTCGCGGCCACGCTGTTCGGGATCTACGAGCACATGGATGAAAACCACAAGGCTGGCGCGCTCGATTTCCGCTACGCGGGTCGCTGGGATTCGCTTTCGGCGACTTCGCAGTGGTGGAAAGCGGCGACGAAGACGGTCGGGCCGGCGCCGGTGTTGGCGCCGGGAGTGCTGATCGAGGCCGCGCTGTGCGTGGTGGCGGCGACCTGGGCGCATCCGGCGGGACGGCGCACGTAGCGCTGTTGGTCAGGGTCAGTCAGCCCGAACGACCGCTCAATCATGTTCAGGCAGCCCGCCCCCGCCGAAAACGGGGGAGATATGCTGAGCGCAACCTGATGTTGGGCTCGGCAGCGTAGTGATCGAACTCGAGCATGTGACGCGCGCATACGGTGAGGGACATGCCGCCGTGAAGGCCCTGGACGACGCAACCGTGCGCGTGAACGAAGGCGAGTTCGTTGTGGTGCTCGGGCCTTCGGGGAGCGGCAAGACAACGTTGCTGAACATCATCGGGGCGCTGGATGTGCCTACGTCGGGGACGGTGCGCGTGGCAGGCCGGGACATTACCGGGGCGACGCGGGGGCAACTTTCGGAGATCCGGCGTCAGACGGTGAGCTTCATCTTCCAGGGCTTCAACCTGTTCCCCGGCCTGACGGCGCGCGAGAACGTCCAGTTCGCGATTGACGCGGCGGGCCGGGAAGGAGGGCCGACGGCAGGCGAGGTGCTGGAAAGCGTCGGACTCGGCGGCCGGGCGGACCAGTTTCCCAACCAGCTTTCCGGAGGTGAGCAGCAGCGCGTGGCGATAGCGCGCGCGCTCGCGACGGGGAACCCGGTGCTGCTCGCGGACGAACCGACCGGGGAGTTGGACTTCCACACGGGCATCAAGATCCTGGAGCTGTTGCAGCGGCAGGCAGGGAAGGGCCGGGCCGTGCTGGTTGTCACCCATAACCGCGAAATCGCGCGCATCGCCGACCGGGTCATCGAGTTGAGCAGCGGGCGCATCATCGGAGATGGGCCGCCGAAGGGCGGGAAGGCAAATGTCAGCGACCTCTACTGGTAGGCGCCGGCCGATCTGGCTGGTATTGCGCTGGTCCGGCCGTGACCTGCGGGCCCGCTGGCTACAGGTCGCCGCGATAGCACTCGTCATTGCCCTGGGAACGGGCAGCTACGCTGGACTTTCGAGCGTGACGCGCTGGCGGCGAGCCTCGACCGACGATGGCTACCGGACGCTGGCGATGTTCGACCTGAAGGTGCAGCTGGCCGAAAGCGCCAGCGCGAAGAGCGGAGAGCTGCTCGCCGCTGTGGAGGGCCTGCCGGGGTTGGCACAGGCCGAGGAGCGGCTGGTGGTGGATGTCCAGGTGGACGCTTCCGCGGGTTCGCAGGCGATCCTCGTGCCGGGGCGAATCTACGGTCTTGGGCTTTCGGGCGATGGCCCGCAGGTGAACCAGTTGTTCGCGATGGGTGGGCGGGGGCTGACTTCGGAAGATGCGGGCAAGCCGGTCGTCATGGTGGAGGGACACTTCGCCAAGCACTATGAGCTGGCCGAGTCAGGGACGATCCGGCTGAGCGGCGGGCAATCCGTCGAGTACGTGGGGCAGGCGCTGACGCCGGAGTACTTCATCGTCACGACGGACCGGGGCGGGATGCTGGCCGAGGCGAATTTTGCCGCCCTCTTCAGTTCGATCGAAACCGTGCAAGAGCTGAGCGGCAGGACAGGCGAGGTGAACGACCTGGTCCTGACGCTGGAACCTGGTTTCCAGCGCGAAGCGGCGAAGGCGGCGCTGGAAGCGCAGCTGAAGGCGCGGATTCCGGAGCTTGGAGCGACGGTGGTCACGCGGGAAGAAGACCCCGCCTTCCACCTGAACGACGCGGATATCAAGGGCGACCAGCAGACCTACGACGTGTTCGCGATCTTGTTGTTCGCGGGGGCGATCGTAGCGGCGTTCAACCTGATCGCCCGCATCGTCGAGTCGCAGCGCCGGGAGATTGGGCTTTCGATGGTGCTCGGCGTATCGCCTGTGCGGATTGCCCTGCGGCCGTTGCTGGTCGCGGCGGAGATCGCGTTGCTGGGCGTGGCGTTCGGGATCCTGGTTGGGCTGTTGCTCGGGCAGGCGGTGGCATCGGTGCTGGTGGACCTGATGCCGTTGCCGCACTGGGACACCGGCTTCGTGCCGGAGGTGTTCGTGCTGGTCGCGGTTGGAGGGTTTCTCCTTCCGTTTGCGGCCACGCTTTGGCCGGTCTGGCGGGCGGTGCGGGTGCCGCCGATCCAGGCCATCCAGGCTGGCTACCGCTCGGTGCGGGGAGGCGGGCTGGCGCCGGCGTTCGCACGGGTGCGCCTGCCGGGGGACACGTTTGCGCGGATGCCGTTGCGCAACGTGGTGCGCTCGCCGAGGCGCAGTCTGCTGACGGTGCTCGGAATCGCGGCGGCGCTGGCGGCGCTCGTCGCATTTGTCGGGATGATCGACTCGTTTGTCGCGACGATCGATCGCGGAAGCCATGAGGTGCTTTCACGGAACCCGGAGCGGGTGGAAGTGCCGTTGGATTCGTTCTATCCCGTTGCGGGCGCGGAAGTCGGCGCGATTGCCGCGGCCCCGGTGGTGGACCAGGCGGAGGCGGACCTGCGGGTGGGAGGGACTGTCTCTCGAGGGGTCACGAAGTTCCCGGTGCAGATCGACCTGTTGCCGCTGGACAGCGACATGTGGACTCCCACGATCACGCGCGGGGAGGTCAGCCGCACGTCGCCCGGGATTTACCTTTCTGAGCTTGCGGCGCGGAACCTCGGGGTGGGGGTCGGCGATTCTGTGAGCCTGGAGCACCCGGTGCTTGGCGCGAGCGGCGTTTCGCTGCAGACGACGGAGGTCGCGGTGCTGGGGCTGCATCCGCACCCGTTCCGGTTCGTGGCGTACATGGATATGAACCAGGCGGCGATGTTCAACATGGCAGGGCTGACGAACCTGGTGATCGCGAGCCCGAAGGACGGGGTGACGCGGGACGACATGAAGCGGGGCCTTTTCGAACTGAACGGCGTGTCATCGGTCTCCGGGGTGGCGGAAACGGCTGAGGTAATCGACGACCTGCTCGGGGAGTTCGTGGTTGTCCTGCGGGTGATCGAGGGCGCGATGCTGGTGCTGGCGCTGCTGATCGCGTTCAACACGGCGAACATCAACGCGGATGAGCGGGCGCGAGAGTACGCGACGATGTTCGCTTTCGGCGTGCCGTTGCGCAGGATCATCCGGATGGCGGTGGTGGAGAACCTGCTCATCGGGTTGGTAGCGACGATCGTGGGGACGGTGCTGGGCTGGGTGTTGCTGCGAATCCTGCTGACGACGCGCATCCCGGATACGATGCCGGACCTGTACATCCCGGCGGTCATCAGCCCTTCGACGCTCCTGATCACGTTCGTTCTCGGGGTGTTGGCGGTGGCCGCGGCCCCGCTGCTGACGATCCGCAGGCTGCGGCGGATGAACGTCCCGGCGACCCTGAAAGTGTTCGAATAAAACAGGCCCGCCATGTGGCGGGCCTGTTCCGTTCGGAGCGCCTGACGGAAGGGTCAGGGCTTGATGATGCTGCCCGTATTCACGACTTCGAAGGCCGAGCCAGGGACGTTCTTGAGCTGGTTGAGGTCGGTGTCGTTCCAGCGGGAATCGGTGGCGCCGGAGATGAAGTAGTTCGAGCCGTTGTCAGCGACGATCATGCCGTACTTCTTCAGCGCTTCGAGGATGACCTTCGCATCGCCGGTGTAGCCGGAGGTATCGAAGCTGGCTTTGAGGCGGAGGCGCGCGCCCATCGGGAGAAGGTTGGCGTCGGTGGAGCTGCTGGCCCAGTGCGTGGCCGGGAGGATGTAACCCTTCTGGGTCTGGGAGACGGTGAAGCGCAGGGCGTGGGTGATCTTGCCGCTCTTCACTTCGTCATAGCGGACGAGGCCAGGGAGGATGGGCAGACCGGCGGCGTCCGCCGAGGTCCAGCCGGCGGGGCGGAGGGCGCCGGTCTTGAGGTCCCAGATTGCTCCGGAATCCGCGCTCCAGCCGGTGCCGGTCTTGAATGCGCGGTACATCTCATAGAGCTTGCAGGAGCCCTGCTGGAGGACGAGGACGTGGCGGTCACCGGTGGAGTTCGTCCCGCCTTCGACCGGGGCGGTGGCAGGAATTGGGTAGGGGCCGGGGTCGCTTTCATCGCCATAGGCGGTGAAGGTGATGGGGACGCCGGGCTGAGTTGAGGGGACGACCACGAACGGGATTCCGTAGGTGGGGTCGGAGCCGAAATCGGCGTGGAGCTTCTGGTTGCCGCCGAGGGCCGCGATGCGGGCCATGAAGTTCGCGGAGTTGGCGTGGAGCGGCGCTGTGGAGATGTCCTGGTTCCACGCGTTGTTCTGCGGGAAGACCTGGCAGCCGCCGATGACTGGCGCGGTCACGCTGCCGGTTGGGGTGGTTGGCGTGGCGGTCGGCGGCGCCGTGGTTGGCGTGGAAGTGGGCGGGACCGCGGTATTGGTGGGCGTCGCCGGCTTCGGGGTGTTGGTCGGCGGGACCTTCGTATTTGTCGGAGTGGCCGGGACGGGGGTGCTGGTGGCGGTGGAAGCTTTGCCGCAGGTGGCGACGATTTCGCTGTTTGAGACGCGAGAAGTGGTGAGCCGCGCGCCGTTGCAGCGGACGTGCATGGTATCGCCGGGCTGCAGGGTGGACGAAGAGGAGGCGGCGAACGCGGCCATCACGCCCAATGCGAGCATGACGGCGGCACCGATAGCGCCGGGGAGGAGATGACGTCGCATACGAAGCGAGACTCCCTGGTGTGGGATCTCCCGGTGGCGGGGAGTCACTGGCACATTCGGCGGTGGCGGGGAGACGTTCGAGCGAGTTTTGGTAACCCCTTCGTAAAGAGTTCGGTGACGGTGAGAGAGGAAGAGGACGAACGATGACGGGGCGGTGACACGCCGGGTTTGGTGGCGGCCGGCGGGCGCGTAGCATGCGGTTTTCCGGAGGAGCAGGTACATGGATGGCGGGCTGGTGGAACTGTTCGAGTACAACCTGTGGGCGACCGCGGCGCTGATCGAGGGTTGCCGCGCGGCGCCCGCGGAACTGCTCGAGGCACGCGTGCCGGGCGTATCGGACAGGGTGGCCGCGCTGTTCACGCACCTCATCGGCGGCCAGCAGACGTTCGCGCTGCGCACGAAAAGCCGGCAGCACGAGGGCGAACTGAACCGGGCGAGCGCGTTTCCCGGATGGGACGAACTCGCCCGGCTGGCGGACGAGACCGGAAGGGTCCTGCTCGCGGCGGCCAGCGAGCTAACGGAGGATGCTTTCGTGGAGCTCAAATGGCAGGGCCAGGTCAGCCGGCTGCCGCTCCGGTTCATCCTGATGCACGCGATCGAGCACGCGATGGAGCATCGGACGGAGATTAAGGTGGCGCTTGGGGCGCAGGGGTTCGCGACGCCAGATCTCGACGGTTGGAACTACGCGGCGTCGAAGGGCTACGGATCCTGAACGGGAATGATCCCCGCGCACTGTTCTGGGAGCTCGCGGCGCCCTACCTGGCGCGTGGAGAGTGCGACGAAGGGACGGTGATGGGCAACGCCTGCCTGCGGACGAAGGGCGAGTTCGTCGCGATGTACTGGGCGCGCGGCGGCGGGATGGTGGTGAAACTCGACGAGCCCAAAGTACGGGCGCACCTGGCGAACGGGGCCGGGGCGCCGTTCGCTCCGGCGGGCAGAGTGTTCAGGGAGTGGTTAGCGGTTCCGGAGACGGCTCACGACTTGTGGCCGGGGATCCTCGGAGAAGCGGTGACGCTGGCGAACGTTAGATTGCCGCAACCCCGAGGCCGAGCGCGGCGAAGCCCATGAGCGCCGCGGTCAGCCAGCCGAGGGCGAGGACGACGACGCCGGGCCGGTGTTCGCCGAGGACCTCAGGGTCATGGGCCGCGAGCATGATGACGACGAGCGAGACCGGAGCGATGAGTCCGTTGACGATGGCGGCGAAGTAGAGCGCCTGGATTTCGCTGACGCCGGCGAAGCTCATGCCGATGCCGAGGAACGTAGCGAGGGCGATAACGGCGTAAAACTGCGGCGCCTGCCGGAGGGTTGAGCTGAGCCCTTCGCGCCAACCGAAGAGTTCGGCGGCGGCGTAGGCCGAAGAGCCCGCGAGTACGGGAATGGCAAGCAGCCCGGTGCCGATGATGCCGACCGCGAAGAGGAACTTGGCGGCGCTTCCCGCGAGCGGTTCGAGGGCGGCCGCCGCATCCGCGGCGCTGGTGACGTCAGTCTGGCCGGAGGCGTGGAGGGCTGCCGCCGCGGTCAGCACCACGAAGTAGAAGCCGACGTTCGCCATCACCATGCCGGTGGCGACATCCAGGCGGGCGGCGTGGAGCAGACGGCGCAGTTCGCCGGCCGGCAATTCTTCGGGACGGAGGCCGCGTTCTTCCTCCTCTTCCACCTCTTCCGAGGTCTGCCAGAAGAAGAGGTAGGGCGAGATGGTGGTCCCGAGGATGGCGACGAGCGCGGCGAGAACGCCCGCGTCCAGGTGGAATTCCGGCAGGACGGTTGCCCTGGCAGCGGCGCCCCAATCGGGGTTGGCGAAGAAGGCGCCAACGACGTAGGCGAACACCACGAGGGTCAGCAATTTGAGGTAGCGGGCGAGCCTGGGATACGGGACGACCACTTCCACGAGCGCGATTGCCACGCCGACAGGGGCGACGAGCAGCAACGAAGGAATACCAGTGAGCAAGTCGATGGCGGCGGCAATTGCGCGGACGTCGGCGCCGATGTTGACGATGTTGGCGACGAGCAGGAGGAAGACGATCGGGAAGAGAAGACTCCTGCCGTACCGGCGGGCGATGACGGCGCTGAGGCCGTTCCCGGTGACGACTCCGATGCGAGCGCAGATATCCTGTACGGCGATGTTGAGGGGGAGGGTGAGGGGGCTGGTCCAGAGGAGCTGGTAGCCGTAGCTGGCTCCGACGACGGTGTAGGTGGAGATGCCAGACGGGTCGTCATCGGCGACGCCGGTGATGATCCCTGGCCCGAGGCCCTTGACGCCGTTCCGAGCCTCACGAGAGGCCGCAGCCAGTTCCTCATCGATGCGGTTCCAGAAGCCGATGCGCATTGGCGAGGGAAGTCTAGAGCGCGAAGGGGATTACTTGCTGCAGGTAAGGCCGCCGCTGCATTCCTCGGGCGGTTCGTTGGGGTCAATCCGGTCTAGGCAGAGCTCAGAGGGGATGCAGGCTTCGGTCGTGACCTTCGGGTACTGGTCGCGCAGGACGTCATCGGCGGATTCAGGGCCGTAGCTGATGAGGACCCGGCTGAGGTCACCGAGGATTACGTTGGAAATGCCATCGACCTTGACGCCGTTGACGATGAACTTCCACTTCTCGCTGTCCGTGTTGCAGAGCTTGGTCTTGTCCGGGAAGGTCATGCAGGTCCGGGCGGAATCGATCCCTGGGAACGACGGATCGGTCAGGGTGAAGCCGAGTGAGGTGAAGAATTCGTCCCAGCGGGAGAGGGTGGCGTGGGCGTGGACGACGGTGTACCGCGGGGCGTGGATGTGCATGTAGGGCGAGAGTTCCTTGCCCTCAGCGTGCGAAATGAACTGCGGCTGGTTGAAGTCGAACTGCTGGCCGCGCACGAACAGGGCGAAATCGGCGTGTTCGTGGACTGGAGTGCGGCCGGTCCCCGTTGCGCCGGCGTCTTCGCCGTCATCGTTCAGGTTGATGACGAGGAAGATCGCGAGGGCGATGACGGCGACCGAAAGGACGCCGACGATGGGCATCCACTGCTTCGGGCCAAGCCAGCCGTCCCAGCGCGTTCGTTCCTCAGCCATGTTCTCCCTTTAGGGCGCCTTCGTCGGGGTGGCGGTTGCGGCAGCCGTCGCCGAGGCGGCGGGGCTGGTGGTTGCAGAGGGCGAAGCGCCGGCCTGGGCCGTCTGGGTGGCGAGCGCGTTTTCGACGTTGGTCACGATTTGCTTCCAGTCATCGATGCTGTTCGGCGTCCCGGTGCCGAGCGGCTGGCCATTGATGAGGAAGCCCGGCGTGCCAGTGATGCCGAACGAGTTGGCATCGCGCTGTTGCTGGAGGATCGAATCGAGCGGGGTGCGGTTGTCGAAGCAGGTATCGAACTTCCCTCGATCGAGTCCCAGGTCGGTTGCCAGCTGTTTGAGCTTGTCATCGGCAAAGCGGCCGACGTTGGTCTTTTCGTTGCCGACCTGTCCAGCCTTGGCCTGGATGAGGAAGAGCTGGTTGTGATAGTCCCAGAACTTGTTCTGGTCGGCTGCGCACTGGGCCGCGATGGCTGATGAGACGGATTCATTGCCGAGGATCGGCAGGTGGCGGTATTCGATCTGGACCTTGCCGCTCTTCACCAACTCGTTGATGACATCGCCTTCCTGGTTGGCGGTGTACTGGAGGCAGAACGGGCACTGGAAGTCTTCGAATTCAGTGATTTTGACCGGCGCATCGTCGCGGCCGACCTTGTTGCCGCTGGCGAGGTCATCCGGGAAGTTCGTGTTGTGCTCTTCGAGGGCGCTGACGAGGTCGGAATCGCTGGAGCTATCTCCGCCGAAGACGAGGACGAGGATCACCACGACGACGGCGAGGACCGCGAAGCCACCGAGGACGAGCAGGAAGCCGCCGGAGAAGACGTTGGAGCCGCCACCTCCGCCGCTGCTGGGGCGGCGCTGGCTGCCCTGGGGCTTCGTGGGGCGGGTGGTACGGGTCGTGCGCGCTTGCTCTCGACGTGCCTGGCGGTTGGACATCCTGGTGCAGTTCCTGGTGTGGGGGTGTGTTGGTTCGGCGCGAGGACACGCCGTTGATTACGTTCGGCTGAGGATACCACCGGCCTGCATACGGGACAGATAAGAGACATTTCCGAGACGTGCCGGGAAGGCCCCCGTATGGATTACGGCGGGCGGCTGGACTCAGGGATTCGCTGGTGCGCCGAAGAAGGCTTCCATCCCGCCGGAGTTGGTGCATTCGGGGATGCCCTGGGAGGCTTCGGCAAGGCGGGCGCGAACCGTTTCGGGTGGGAGGGGGGCGCCCTTGGTGATGTCGCCGAGCTCCTGGGTGGAGACGACCTGGCCGCTTTTCGCCTTCTTCGCGATGACGCCCACCTTCTCCACGAGGGCGCTGTGGAAGTTCGCCACATCGCGAGGGGGTTTCGCCTTGCGCAGGTCCTTGTCGAACGTATCGAGGATCGGCGCGGCGGCGGCGAGCAGCGCCTTCTGGTCCGCGAAGAGTTGCGGGTTCTTCTGTGTCTCTGCGTTGAAGCTGTTGAGATAGCGGCCGATGGCGCCGCAGATTGCCCCTGCGTAGGCGCGGTCGGCGTCATTGGCGGCGGCGCGGGTGGGCGTCGGGCCTTCGGTGGGGGTGGCGGTCGCGCCGTCACCGCTGCAGGCGGCGAAAGTCAGCGCGAACAGCGCCGGGGCGAGCCAGCGGGCAGGGAGACGCGGCACGCCCCTAGCGTAGACCAAACTCTGCTAGGCTTCCGCGCCTGACGAGGAGCACGGCAAGATGCGGGCGGTCCTTCGTTTCCGGAGGTACAAGGGATGGCAGCGCGACGAAGTTTCTGGGCCTGGGGTTTGGAGAGCGATGAACCGAGCGATGAACAGCGGCGAGAGACCGCTGCGCGGCTTTCGGCGCGCTATGGACGCGAGATCGTGGCGCCGCCTGTGCCGAAAATCGGCGACCTGAAGCTGAGGGCTCCTCGGACCGGCGCGCCGGCTGCGCTGGCCGGCTTCACGACGACAGACACATACGACCGCGCCTGGCACAGCTATGGACGGAGCTATCGGGACGTGGTGCGCGCCGTGCGCGGTGAATTCGAGAACCCGCCGGACGTGGTGGCTTATCCGCGGACGGAGGCGGAAGTCGTCTCAACGCTGGAATGGTGCGGCGAGGCGAACCTGGTCGCCATCCCCTACGGCGGTGGGTCTTCGGTGGTCGGCGGTGTGGAGCCGCCCGGCGGAGACCGGCCGGTGGTGAGCATCGACCTGGGGAAGCTGGACCGTGTGCTGGAGTTGGATGCGACCTCGCGCGCGGCCCGGATCCAGGCCGGGGTGCTTGGCCCAGCGCTGGAGGACCAGTTGCGGCCGCAGGGTTTCACGCTCCGGCACTTTCCGCAGAGCTTCGAGTGGTCGACGCTCGGGGGCTGGATCGTGACGCGGAGCGGCGGCCACTACGCGACGAACCACACGCACATCGATGACTTCGTTGAATCCGTGCGGATGGTGACGCCGAAGGGTGTGTGGGAGTCGCGGCGGCTGCCCGGCAGCGGCGCGGGGCCCAGCCCGGACCGGATGGTGCTCGGCAGCGAGGGGACGCTGGGCATCGTGACGGAGGCGTGGATGCGGATCCAGGCTCGCCCTGTGTTCCGGGCGAGCGCGGGGCTCACGTTCGATAGCTGGCAGGCAGGTTACGAAGCGGCGCGGCGCGTGGTTCAGGCGAAGCTGTGGCCGGCCAACTGCCGCCTGCTGGACCCCGTCGAGGCCGGTTCGGCCGCTGGGTTGAAAGGCGACGAAGCGCTGCTGATTGTGGCGTTCGAATCGGCGGAGGTGCCGCAGGACGGGCTCATCCGCGAGGCGGTGAAGATCGCCCGCGAGGCCGGCGGCCGCATCGAGGACGAGGCGATCAAGATTTCCGATGGCCGGAACGAAGAGGTCGGGCGGGAGGGAGCGGTCGGCGCCTGGCGGAATTCGTTCATCACCGCACCGTACTCCCGGAACATGACGGCCGGAATGGGCGTAGTGGGCGACACGTTCGAGACTTCGATCACGTGGGACCGGTGGCCGGAGTTCGATGCGAATGTGCGGGCGGCGGTGACGGACGCGCTGCAGCGAGTCTGTGGCGGCGGCTCGCTGAGCTGCCGGTTCACGCATGTGTACACGGATGGCCCCGCGCCGTACTACTCGTTCAGCGGCATGGGACGGCAGGGCGCGGAACTGGAGATGTGGGCCGAATTAAAGAAGGCCGCGAGCGACGCGGTCATCGCCAACGGCGGCACCATCACGCACCACCACGCGGTCGGAAGGGACCATATGCCGTGGTACCGGGAGCAGCGGCCGCCGTTGTTTGAGGCGGCGCTGAAAGCCGCGAAGTCGGCGGTGGACCCGCAGGGGATTCTGAACCCGGGGATCCTCATCGGTTAGGAGCGCCCAACCGTGGCCGGAGCCCGCTCGTTAGTAGAGCGCATTTGGACCGAGGTTTTCGCGCCAGAGCAGCTCCAGCGTGGCGAGGTCGTCCGCGATTTTTCGCGGCGATGCGGTGGGGTCGGCGGGAAGCGTCTCGAGGATTTCGAACACGAGGCCCGGCATCTCCTCCGGAGAGATTGTGTCCTTGAGGGTGAAATGAATCCCGGCGGGCGAGCGAGTGCCCTGCGCGAATTCGAAGCGGTTCTGGGCGCTGCGCAGGTTGGACGAGGACGAGAGGAAGCTCTTGTTCGCGGCCGGGTTCACGATGCGGAACACGCCCGCTGCGGGGCGGCGCTCTTTGTATTCGGCCTTGATTTCGCGGCGCTGGGTGTTGTCAGCCATCGAACCAGTGTGGTGGAGCGGCGGGGACGGGCACAAGGGAGCGTCTGAGGGGCGTGCGGCAGGGCTGGCTGAAGAAGAATGTTCCTCGTGTCCGGGCGGCGGCTGCGCGCATGCTTCCGCACGCGCCTCTGACTGTGCGGTGGGCTAGGGGGATGGCGCTGCTTTTGGGCTTTCTTTTTCGACTTCGGCGAT
>CAZKZR010000041.1:0-11977 GCA_964557245.1 uncultured Anaerolineaceae bacterium
CGATGTCCCGGCATTCGACCCGGACATCAACCCCGGGGGCCCGGGGGTTCCGGGGCACCCAGCCGACATCACCACGGTCACGGTTTCGGTCCAATCGACTATCAAGGTCTGCGTGTTGCGACCAAATAAGGCTTCAGAAGGCCCCATCACGCACGTCGAGATCATCCTCTTCGGGGCGAACCTGGAAGGCCGCTGGAAGCTGGACGAGGGCGTCCTTGAGACGTTCGTGGAAGACCTGGACGGCACGCCGGTCGCTGCGACTGGGATTGCCATTGCCAGTAGCGACGGCGGCAAAACCGTCTGCCTCCATGGGCCAACGACGTACGCATCGGCCATTACCGGCATCCAGGCTGTGAGCTACGACCGAGTGGCGGAGGGCGAGGACCGAGGCTGGGATCGGACCTCGGTGTTCACGGTACAGCTTCAAGTTCCGACGGCGACGCCGACAAACACGCCGGCTACGACGGCGACTGCGACTGTGAGCGCATCGCCCACAGCCACGAACACCGCAACGGCCACCGCAACAGCCACCTCCACCACAACGGCCACCGCCACCGCGACGAACACGCCCACCACCGCACCGACGCAGCCGCCAGCCACGGCCACGCCGGTGCCCCCGACGGCCACCGCGACAGCGACCGCCAAGGCGAGCGCAGTGGCGCCCGGGCCGCCCGCGACCGGGACGGGACCTGCCCAATCCAGCGGGGCGCCGATCTTCCTGGTGGCAGCGGTAGCGCTCGGCATCGCAGGAATGGCTGGAGCGGCATACAGCGCTCTGCCGCGCCGCAAGCGCTAATTCGCCCAGGCCAGGAGTCACTGAAGGGCCGCGCCCACCGTATGGGACGGCCCTTCGGCTCGTCTTGGCTTACACTGACGGTTCGAGGACGCTACGGAGCAAGCAATGAAGAAGTTCGAACCGGTCCAGGGCCGCGCCATCCCGATGAATCGGGCAGATGTCGATACCGACCAGATCATCTCCAAGGAGTTCCTGAAGCGGATTGAGCGATCCGGCTTCGGGCCGTTCGCGTTTGATGATTGGAAGAAAGACCCGGACTTCGTCCTTAACAACCCGGAGTTCCAGGGCGCCCCGCTGATGGTGACAGGCCCGAATTTCGGCTGTGGCTCCTCCCGCGAACACGCCCCATGGGCCTTGGAAGACCTCGGATTGAAGGCGATCATCGCGCCCTCGTTCGCGGATATTTTCCGCAACAACTGCGCCAAGATCGGACTTCTGACGGTTGTGCTGCCGCAAGATGACTGCGAGTACTTGATTGCGCGCTCGGAAGAACTGCCTTCGTCGGAGATCTTGGTCGACCTCAAGACGCAGACGGTCTCGACGGCCGACGGCAGCTGGACACGGAAGTTTGAAATCGACCCGTTCGTGAAGCACTGCCTGCTGAACGGATTGGACGAAATCGGGCTGACGCTCCAGGAAGCGACTGACATCAGCGCCTACGAAGAGAAGCGGTCCACGCTTATGCCGAGTACGGCGGCACTCGTGTGAGCAGGCAGAGACCGAGCTTCGGCAACGTCATCACGAACTGGCGCGATTACGACGCGCCGTTCGGGACGAAGCTGAAGCTGCTGCTGCGCAACAACTGGAAGAAAGTGCGTACCCGCAGCAATTGTTGCGGCAATGACGGCGAGCCGGGCTGCTGACAGGTCCCGGAGGAACCCCGTGAGGGTTCGAGCTAGCGCCGGGGCGGTTCGAGCTTGCGCAGGCGCGCATCGAGATCCGTGATCGCCTGTTCCAGTTCCGGGGAGCGGGGCGCCAGTTCGAGGGCGCTTCGCGCGCCCTGCAGGCGCTTGGCGGACATCTCGGAGGGCAGGGCTTCCAGCACGAGGGCGAGTAGGTCTTGCCGGCGGCTGGCCACGACCGATGAGACAAAAAACTCGTAGAGCTCCGGTAAGGGGGCGTCGCGGAGGAGCCCGCGAGCGGCGGCAAGGGTCTCCGGAGCCACTGGCAACTGCACGATCAGGTCAGCCAGTCCTACCAGTATGGTCTCGTCCTCACTTTTGCTTGCACTCTGGATGAGGCCGGCAAGGAATTCCATCGGGATCCCGGCGAGCGAGCGGAGGGCTTCCGCGGCAAGCTCCGGCTGGGAGGGTGGTCCCAGTGCGAAGAGCAGCAACGCGGAGCGTTCTTCCAGTGAAGCGAGGAGCCTGACGGCAGTGAGCGATGGTTCTCCGTTGAACTGATTCGCATCGCCAGAACCCAGGATCTGCGCTGCCATCAGTGCGGCCGTTTCCGGATCGATGGCGCCCATCAGAGCAAGCCCGGCAGCGCGGATGAGCTCGCCGTTGCTGTTGAAACCGGGTTCGAATGTGCGCACGGCGGCAGCCGCCAGTTCGCGGTCGTCGCGCGAGCGGAGGTGCCACAGTGCTTTCAGCACCTCCACTCGAACTGTGCCCACCGGGTCCCGCTTCGGGCCGTTTTCGCTGAAATAGGAGAAGACACTGAGCAGTTCAGGCCGATCGGACATCTGAACAAGCTCACCAAGAGATTCGAGCGCGAGGCGAAGGATGTCCGGGCTCCCCTCATCGGCGAGGATGGAGAGGACATGCTCGCGCAGGGCGGCCGGGCTCCCGCGCAGCGCCCTCAGCCGGTCGACCCGGCGACGCGCATCAGTTCCGGTTGAAACCGTCCGTTTCACAGCCGCACTCTACCGCGCTCCGCGACGAACGGTGACGCATTGCGCGGCGGCGCGGCTTGCCGCAACGTTCCGCCTGTGACCGAACCACTCCGTGACACGGCCGGCCGCCCCGTACACCTGGCGATTGAAGTTCGGACCGACGGACCAGCGCAAGAGTTGCCGCCTTGTCCCTGGCTGTTCCCCGACGCGCGGCGGGCTGATGACCCCGGGTGCATCGGTGAAGGCGCGGATTTCGCACCAGCGACTATCGTGGCCGCATATCGGGCGGGCGCCTTCCCCTGGCCCCACCCGCAAGCCGAGTTCCTCTGGTTTTCGCCGAACCCTCGAGCGGTCATCCCCATGGATGGGCTGCACATCTCGCGGCGGCTTGCTCGCACCCTCCGTACATCACGGTTCCGCTTCACGATCGACGCTGCGTTCGAGGCGGTGATGCGCGGCTGCGCCGAGGCACGTTCGGATGGGACGTGGATCACTCCCCGGCTGGTAGCCGGGTACATGGAGTTGCATCGGCTCGGTTGGGCGCACAGCGTGGAAGTTTGGACACCCGACGGGAGGCTCGCGGGCGGCTTATACGGGGTCGCCGTCGGCGGGCTTTTCGGCGCCGAGTCAATGTTCCACAACGAGACGGACGCATCGAAGGCCGCTATGGTTGCGCTCCTTCAACACGCCCGCGCCATCGGCGTTGAACTGATCGACGTCCAGGTCACAACTGACCACACTGAGCGGATGGGCGCCGTGGAGATCCCGCGGTCTGAGTACCTCAAACGGTTGAGGTCGGTGACGGCGAAAGGCGTTTCGTGGCACACGGCCGGCCAGTCGGACTCACTCGATCTCGACGATCATCTCGATTTCGACCGAGATGTCTCGAGGTAGCGCCGCCATGCCCACAGCCGAGCGAGCGTGCCGGCCGGCGTCTCCGAAAATCTCGACCAGCAAGTCGCTCGCCCCGTTGATGACTTCCGGTTGACGGTTGAAGTCGGGAGTCGAGTTCACCATCCCTAACAGCTTCACTACTCGCTTCACCCGGTCCAGTGAACCGATTTCAGCGCGGAGATTCGATAGCAGGGCGAGCATCGTCAGGCGAGCGGCCTCGTAGCCCTCTTCCAGTGTGCGCTCAGCGCCGAGCTTTCCGGTCGTCAGACCACCATCCGGGTGGTATGGCCCAGTCCCGGAGAGATAGACAAGGTTTCCCGTAGTGACAGCCGACACGTAATTCGCCTGCGGACCGCGGGGTTCTCGCAACGTGATGCCCAGCTCTCCCAGCCGTTCTTCGATGGTCATGGCACACAACACCTCCCGTTGGTCGAACGATACGGCACCAACGGGCTGCGAGGCGTGTCCGAAAGGCGATAGCAGTGGGGCGAATGCAGCGCGAACCTTGCGGTACCATTCGAAGGGAGCCGGACATGAGTATCCGAATCCTCGTCGCCTATACGACCGGTGAGGGCCACACCGCTCACGTCGCCCAGGCCATTGCCGCACGCCTGCGCGAACGCGGCGCGGCGACGCACATCGCAGACATCGAGGAGGAGTCGCCGGACCCGACTGGTTTCGATGCGGCAGTCCTCGGCGGTTCTGTGCACGCGGGCCACTTCCAGGCGCCGCTGCGGGAATTCGTGCAGCAGCACGCCGACTGGCTGAACGGGGCGCCGACGTGGTTCTTCGGGGTCAGTCTTTCGCAGGCGGGCAAGAAGGCGCCGATCGACCCGGCGAACGCACGGAAACAGCTGGACGGGTTCTTCGAAGAGACCGGCTGGACGCCGCGAGGAGTCCTGAGTGTCGGCGGGGCGCTGAAGTACCGTGAGTACAACTTCTTCAAGCGCTCGCTGATGAAGCACGTGGCGGAAAGCGCCGGCGAGGACACTGATACATCGCGCGATTGGGACTACACCAACTGGCAACAAGTGGACCGGTTTGCGGACGAGGTCTGGGAGACGCTTGCCGCCGCGCCGGCCGGGCATTAAAGCCATAGCCTCGCAATCTTGGACTGGGGCGTTCGCCCGGCCTACGATTCCGGCACTATGGCAACCTTTCGCATACTGCTCACTCCCGGTGACGGCATCGGGCCGGAAGTCCTCGAAGAATCACTGAAGGTGCTCGCGCGGGTTGAGAAGCGCTTCAAGCACGAGTTCCAGTACGAAGAAGAAGTGATCGGCGGGGCGTCGATCGATAAGCACGGGGTTGCTCTTCGCCCCGAGGTGGTATCCAAAGCCAAGGCCTCGGCCGCAGTGCTGTTTGGCGCGGTCGGCGGGCCGAAGTGGGACAATCCCAAGGCCACGGTCCGGCCTGAAGACGCAATCCTCGGCATGCGCAAGCAGCTCGGACTGTTTGCGAACCTTCGGCCGGTGAAGATTCACCCGGAGATGATCGGCGAAAGCACCCTGAAGCCGGACGTACTGGACGGGGTGGACATGGTGGTCATCCGGGAGCTTACTGGCGGTTTGTATTTCGGGCGCCCGCAGAAGCGGTGGGAGAACAGCCGCGGCCGCCAGGGAGTGGACACCCTTCGATACAGCGAAAAAGAAGTGGAGCGCGTCTGCCACGTGGCCTTCGGGCTTGCCAGGCAGCGCAGGAAGAAGGTGACCAGCGTAGACAAGGCGAACGTCCTTCGCACGGGTCAGCTCTGGCGCGAAATCGCGACGGAAGTTGGCAAGCAGTACCCGGATGTCGAGTTGGAACACATCCTCGTGGATGCTTGCGCCATGTACCTCGTGAGGCGGCCCGCAAGCTTCGACGTCATCGTCACGGAGAACATGTTCGGCGACATCCTGACCGATGAGGCAGCGATGCTGGCTGGTTCGATGGGCATGATGCCTTCAGCGAGCCTCGGCCAGCGAAATAAGGATGGCACGGGCATCGGGCTCTACGAGCCTATCCACGGGAGCGCCCCGGATATCACCGGCCAGAAGAAGGCGAACCCGCTCGCGATGATCCTCAGCGCGGCGATGATGCTGCGACTCTCGCTCGGACTTGAGGCAGAGGCCGCAGCGATCGAGGAAGCTGTGGACGCGGTGATCAAGGACGGCTACCGCACGCCTGATATCGCTGGGAAGGGCACACAGGTAGTGGACACCGTGAAGATGGGGACCCTGGTGGCGGAGCGGCTCTAAGCGGGCGTCATCTGTACGAACTGCTCAATGAGTGCGCAGGCCGTTTCCGGCGCATCCTCCTGGATGAAGTGCCCCGCTCCGGGGAGCGTGACAACTGGCCCTTTCGGCCAGGTTGAGCGGAATTGGCCGACTGCGAAGTCCGTCGGAATCGCCCGGTCTTCTTCGCCGTGCAGGTACATCGCCGGCTTCGCGGCCAGTTGGGGTAGATTGGCGGCGTGCTCGAGCATGACAGCCGCGGAATCGGGGCTGCCGATGTGCGCGGGGAACGCTAACGCGCCTTTGCAGTCCGCGGGAGTCGGAAATGGCGAGGCGTAGGCACGCACCCAGGTCTCATCGACGTGGGCCGTGCGTTCGAAGCCGATGCGCTTGAGTACCGAGAGAACGGTGCTGCCGAGATTGCCGAGAACCGCTTCGCTCTCAGCCGTCTGAACCCATTTAAACCACGGAAAGTCCTGGACCCGCGGGACACCGGCCGGCGGGCGGCCCGGCACACCGGTGTTCATGAAACAGAACCGCCTGACCAGTTCCGGCCGGCGCAGGGCAACGCCACTAACGATAGGTCCGCCCCAGTCCTGGGCGACGAACGTGATGTCCTTCAAACCCAACGCGACAATCAGCGCCTCCAGGTTGTCCACGTGGTCCCGAATTGAGTATTGGCGGTCCTGCGGCGTTTCGCTCTTGCCGAAGCCCATGTGGTCAGGGACGACGACCCGTCCATACCTGGCCAGCCGGGGAATGAAGCGCCGGTAGAGGTAGCCCCAGGTCGGTTCTCCATGGACGCAGACGAAGGTTTCTGGGCCGGCGCCAGGTTCGTCGACGTAGTGCTGCCGGAATCCGGCGCCATCGAAGTAGTTCGCGCGGTACGGCCAGGTGCCATCAAAGTCTTCGGTTTCCGGGATCACCGCGTGCCTCCAGCGGCGCCTCAGCGCTCCGCAGTGCGGGATCGTCCGGGAACAACGCGGCCCGGGCAAGCGGGATGCTATTCGACTGTGATGGTCCCGGTCATCTCGGCTTCGTGGACATCACAACGGAACAGGTACTTCCCGGCAGTCGGGGGGACATCCCACTCCAGGCTGGTGGTTTTGCCGCCGCCGATGGTGTCGGTCAGCCACGGGCTCTCCCTGTAGATGCCCCGTTCCGAGGCGATGTGCATGTTGTGCGGGAGGATGCCGACGTTGGGCAGGTCGAAGGTCACTTTGGTCCCGGCCTTCACCGTGACTTCGTTCGGCTTGAAGGAATTGTCGAACATCTTGAGGGTGATATGCCCCGGTTTCGTGGAGGTTGCGGAGGCGCCTCCGTCGTCGTCATCGCCTGAACCACAGGCGACGAGTAGCAGAGGAAGGGCGAACAGTGCGAGGACCAAAAGACGAAGAGGCATGGCGGATTCCTGGCGGTGCATGGCCGCACGTCTATTTCAGCACCGGACTAGCCATTCGTGGACGGTCAAACGGGCCACGGTTGACGCCTTTTCGGGCGGGCCCGTCGGGCAACGTTGAGAGCCGGGCCTGGGGCCCGGCTCCTTCTTTCGTGAACGGAGCCCAGCGTCACTGGACGGTGATGACTCCGGTCATTTCCACGGGGTGGATGTCGCAGCGGAACTTGTAGGCGCCTGCCTGGGAGGGAACCTTCCAGTCGAGCATGCCGCTCTTCCCAGCGTTGATGATCTCCGGCGTGGTCACACTGCTGGAGGCGCTATCGAAATTTCCGTCGAGCGGAGCTATCCGCATGTTGTGCGGCACTTTGCCGGAGTTCACCACATCGAACATCACCGACTCACCGGCTTTGACCGTGATCTGCTTAGGGTCGAAGAGATTGTCCTTCGTCACTACTTTGATAGTGCCCGTGGACGCGGGGGCCGACGCGCCCCCCGCTGCCGGCGACGGCGACATGTCATGGCCGCTGGCAGCGGCCGCGGCTGAAGCCCCACCTGGCACGTTGAACACGGCTGGATTCGCATCGCCAGCGACATGAAGCGTGCCTACGCCGCCTTTGGACACGCGCCCAAGAGCATGATCGACAAGCTTGTAGTCGCCCGGGACGGTCACCTTGAATTCCACGATCGTCGCGCCCCCCGGCGGGACACTTATCGTCTGGACACCCTGAACTGGGGCCGATTCGAGTGTGCCCCACGCCCATGCCTTATCGAAGATCTCACCGATGACGTGGAAGCTCGATGTCAGATTGGGACCGCCGTCTACGAAGTAGATGCGAACCGTGTCGCCGACGTTGGCCTGCAGGGCTTTCTCACCGATGAGGCTCTTGGTGTTGCCGTTAAAGACCACGTAGGTGGGCTGCTCCGCGAGCAGTTTGTCCATGTCCAGTTCCTGGACGCCGGTATCGCCGGTGGCGCCGCTTGTGTACATGTCACTCTGGCCAACATAGAACTCGCGGTCGACCTTCGGGAGGCCTTCGCGAGGTTCAATAAGGATGCCTCCGTACATGCCGTTGGCAATATGATCAGCGACAACACCGGCCGCACAATGATAGACGAAAAGACCTGACGCTTCGGCCTTGAAGAGGAAGTATTTCGTCTCTCCCGGGGCCACAGTGGTGGCGCCGGCGCCACCTCCCGGTCCGTTTACGGCATGCAGATCGATGTTGTGGGAAACGGTGCTGGAACCACTATTCGTGAGGACGATTTCGACGACGTCGCCTTCGTGCGCACGGATCATCGGTCCAGGGACGGTGCCGTTGAATGTCCACATCTTGTAGGTGACGCCGGGGGCGATCTCCTGGTCTACGTCCTTCGCTTCGAGATGGACGACGACGTGGGACTCAGTGCGAGGAAGGGCGGCCGGCACCAAGGGCGGCGCCAGAAGGCGGGATTCGACGGTGGGCATCGCCGGATCAGCGCAGGCACCGCTGGCGAGCGCTCCAAGGACGAGGAAGAGAATCAGAGCGGCGGCCCTGGCGGTCGTTCGAAGTGGCATGGCGAGCACTTCCTTTTCTAAGCTGGTTCTCATTCAACCCCACTGTCCACGACTCGCGGAATGCCCGTTCGGACACACTCCCTGACCCGTTCGCCCCAAACGGGCGATAAATCAGGGAGTCCCCGCAGAGGCTCTGGTTCATCAACTCTTCATCGACGGCCGCGGGCTTATCCGGACGGACAGACGCGCTTTGCAGTGGTAAGATCCGGCGGCTGTATACAATCTGCAGGAGCAACCGCAGTGTCTGAAACCATCGCCAGGGGCCTCGAAGGCGTCAACGTAACCGCCACCAAGCTCTGCCGAATCGACGGCATCAAGGGCGAACTCATCTATTCGGGCTACGACATCTTCGATCTGGCCGACCACTCGACTTTCGAAGAGGTGGCATTCCTCCTCTGGAACCTCCGGCTTCCGGACGCGACGGAACTCGCGTCGCTTAAGTCGACACTGTTGTCCGAGCGCAATCTCTCGGACCTCAACTCGCGGATTCTGACCGAAATCGTGGGCCAGATTCGGCCGATGCGCGCTCTTGAGATGGCGGTGATCATCGCAGGCGCACTCGACCCGAACTCGAGCGACCTGACCAACGCCCAACTGAAGCAGACCGCCGCGCGCCTCACGGCAATCATGCCGACCGTCCTGGCGAGCTTCCATCGCTTGCGCCAGGGCCTTCAGCCGGTGGCGCCGCGCGACGACCTCGGTCATTCCGCGAACTTCCTGTGGATGCTTAATGGCCGCGAGCCGAATGCCCTGGAGCAGCGCGTCTTCGACGTTGCGATGATCCTCCACGCCGAGCACGAGATGAACGCCTCGACGTTCTCGGCCCTGGTCACGGCGTCAACCCTGAGCGACATGTATAGCGCGATCGCGTCCGCAATCGGGACCCTCAAGGGGCCTCTGCACGGCGGAGCGAACGAGGCCGTCTACAAGCTCGTCGAGGCCATCGGGACGGAGCAGAACATCGCTTCTCACGTTGAAGCGCTACTCGCCCGCGGAGAGCGTGTGATGGGCATTGGCCACCGCGTTTACAAGACCACGGACCCGCGCGCAATCATCCTGGAGAAACTCGGCCACGAGCTTGCCGACGTGTCTCCGGACCGGAAGTACTTCGACCTCAGCCTCAAGCTGCGAGACTACCTGGCCCGCAAACTCGAAGGGAAGCCGCTCTACCCGAACGTCGACTTCTTCAGCGCTTCGGTCTACAAGATGCTTGGAATCCCGAGCGACCTCTACACCCCGATCTTCGCGATGTCGCGGATCACCGGTTGGACGGCACATCTGTTGGAGCAGTATGCAGACAACCGGCTGGTGCGCCCGAACGCGCTCTACGAAGGGGCGAGCAACCGCCAGTACGTCCCCATCGCCAGTCGCTAGGCCGGCCCCACGCCTCTTCCGGAAGACCGGGCGCCCATGCGGCGTCCGGTCTTTCAGCGTTTGGTCGCCTGGCTATTTGAAGGAGTTGTGAAGCAGGGCCAGGAGATCGTTGCGTCGAAACGGTTTCTGCAAGAAGCCCACGACGCTGTCCTCAGCGAACTGCTCGAGTGCCTCATCTTCGTGGTAGCCGCTGGTCAGGATGACGCGCACGGCGGGATTGATCGCTTTCAACAGCACAAACGTGTCACGCCCGTCCAGCCCGGGCATCGTCAGGTCCATCAGGACCAGGCCCACTTCGGACGCGTGTTCGCGGTAGATGTTCACCGCTTCGTCGCCGGTTGAAGCGGCGAGCGCGTGGACACCGGCGGATTCGAGGACTTTCGCGGTGACCCGCCGTACGCCGTCGTCATCATCGACCACGAGGACGGTCTGTCCGGGGCGAACAGGTTCGGGCACGGCGAAAGCGATCGGCGCGGCAATGCCGGCCCCTCCCGGGAAGAGGACCTTGATTGTGGTGCCCTTCCCCAGTTCTGAGTAAACCTTAATAGCCCCGCGATGCGCCCGAACGATACCGAGCACGGCGGCCATTCCGAGGCCGCGCCCGGTGAACTTGGTGGTGAAGAACGGGTCGAACATCTTCGCCTGCGTCTCGGCTGACATCCCCACTCCGGTATCGCTCACCTCCACGTACACGTACTGCCCCTCCGGCAGGTCGTCATCGAGATAGGCTTCACCGAGATACGTGTGGTCCGCGAACATCTGTCCCGTGCGGACGGTGACACTGCCGCGGTGCTCGTGGACTGCATCGGAAGCATTGGTGATGAGGTTCATCACAACCTGGCGGACCTGTGCCGCATCGGCCCGAATCGAGGGCATGGTTTCAGCCAGGAAGTATTCGAACGTCGCGCGCCGAGAAACGGAGACACGGAGGAGTTCGCTCATCTCGCGAACCAGTTCGCTCAGATCGACAGGCTCCACCTGGAAGCGTCCCTGGCCGGAATAGGCCAGTAGCTGACGGGTGAGTTCGGCGGCGCGTTGCGCGGAAGTCTCTATGGCCTCGAACTCCTCCGCCGCGGAGGCATCCGGGCCCAATTCCATGCGCGCGAGCTCAGCGTTACCGAGAATGCTCATCAACAGGTTGTTGAAGTCGTGGGCGATGCCACCGGCAAGGACGCCGAGCGATTCGAGTTTCTGGGCGTGCTGGAGCTGGGCCTCGCGCTCCATGTTTTGTTCGAGGCGCTCCTGGGTGTCTTGCAGTGCCTGGTTCGCGCGCCGCCATTCGGCGAGTTCACCGTTTCGGCGCGAAATCTCGCGTTCCATTTGTGCTGTTCGGTGACGCAGCTCGTCCGCGACACGCCCCTGCTCAACGCCTGCTGCCTGCAGCCGGGCGAACTCCGTCACGTCATCAACCTGGTGAATGATCAGGCGCAGTTCTCCGGTCTCGCTGAGAACCGGGCTGTTCACCGGATTCCAGTGGCGCACCTCGAAGCCGCCCCCGTCACTTTCCGGTCTTCGAATGTCGTACTTCTGCGTGGCCATGGCGTCCGGCTGGAGGGTGGCGATGACGCGCAAGAGCGACGCCCGGAGGTTGTTTACCCCATCGGCGGTGGCGTCATCGGGATTATCGGGAAAGACCTCGAAGAGGGGCCGACCGAGAACCTGGGCGACATCGGTCAAGGTGGCCCTCAGGTAGGCGTTGTTCACCGCGAGGCAGCGGAAGCTGTCGTTCGGATCGAGCACGAGGTACAGTCCGGGAGACTGCTCGAAGAGGGCGCGGTAGTGAGAAGCGCCGTCAAAACCGCCAACGGCCGGCATGGCAAGGTTCGCTCGCTTTCCGTCCCGCTCTCCAGGGAGGGGGTTCGCGCCCATAATGCACCCCGTCATGGAGCTGTGGCCTTAGGGAAATCCC
>CAZKZR010000042.1:0-11739 GCA_964557245.1 uncultured Anaerolineaceae bacterium
TACTGCGACTTCAAGAGGTTGACGATTTCATCGATGATCGCGGCGCCGACGGATTCGCTGCCGCCGGTGTTCCCGAGCGCCTGATTCGACGTGCCGGGGGCAGCGTTGTCGTCCTGGCGGAGGTCCTGGATTCCCCAACCGAGTCCAAATGCCAGGGTGACGATGGCGAGAAGCAGGAAAACGACGACTGCAGTCCGTGCCGTCCGCTCGCCGAAACTCTGCTGGGACTGTTCGCGGGGGATTTCCATTGGGGCTGGGGGTGTCCTTCGAGTCGTCGCCAACGGGCGCGGAATACTGCAGGAAGTGTACAGGGGTGATATCGGCGGCTCCAATTGGCCGCATTACCCTTCATTTACCGCCTTCGTTAGGGTGGTGAGGGTCTAGCGTTCGAATGCGAGTGTGCTACCGGGCGTCACCCGCCGGTGAACGGCGCCAGTCTCGGTGTCCCACAACCATACATAATCAGAGAGACCATCACTGAAGGCCGGGTGAGGGCCTTCTGCGACGAAACGGCCGCACATCCCGAACCAGCGCCCCGAGGCTGACCACGCCGGGTGGGAGAGGGTGTACTGGTCGAAGAAGTTCACCATGGTGGATACATCGGCGGAAGGGACGAACGGTTCGGTGGCCGCGACCGCGTTGCCTCGATTATCCCAAAGCCGCGGCTGGTACCGGCCGTCGCCGGCGAAGCTGGGCTGGAGCGTAACCAGGCGCGAACCATCCGGCGACGCCCAGCTCGCAACGAAGGTACCGCGCAGGAACGGCCTCGCTTCGCCTTCGCGGCGCACCTCCGAAAATGACGACGATTCAGGCGAACTGCCGACGGACACTACCAACCTGGACGGCGGCTCGTAACTGAGTACGACCCCCGCCAGGTGGGACCCTCGCTCAACGAGGCCGTCCTGGGTGCCATTGCTTTCCATAACACGCACGGCACCATCCCGCACTTCCGCCCACGCGACTCGTGTTCCGTCTGGGGCCACAGCGGGAGTTCGGAACCCCGCGGCGGAGTTCGAGAGCACCATCTGTTCGCCGGAGGCGAGGTCAAATCGCTCAAGCACGGTCCCGTGATGCACGAACAACGCATCCTCACCGGGGTGCCATGCGGTAAAGAGGGGAGCTCCTGCAACAAGTGCTCGCTCCGTCGCTGCTCCAGCGGTCCATACATTGAGGACGAGCGAACGACCGTCAGGGACCACGTAGGCCAGTCGCTTTCCCCGGGGGCTCCAGAGGAAGTAATGCGGGAGCCGCGGGGCCAGGAACAGCGGAGGCTGCGTGTACGAGCCGGGCACACTCACGCCGTCGGCCTGGATGACGGCGTGGTCGCTAGCGTGAGACCAGGTGGGTTCGCCTGCGCCGAATCGCCACGAAGCCCAGAGCGCATCGCTCGCGGGGACCGTGCGCACGACCGGCGTACCGGATTCGAGAGAGACGAGCGTCACTGCGCCTGAGCGAGTGGTGACGATGAGTCGTTCGGCTGGCATGGAGGAAAAGATTAGCTCAGGAGAGGTCTCTGGAGTCGCTGGTGAACTTCGCACTATATCAGTTATGCAGTGGAATAAGGCTGGGAGAGGCCCTAGGGGTTCACCTCGCGGCAACGTAGGGATTTCCCTTATGTCCTGCCCTGTTACCGAACCACCACGAAGCCGTCACCGATCGTGCGTTGTTCTGTCACCCCCGGGATCTGAACAATCGAGACTCCTGATCGACAACCAAGTGAGACCGGTTGCGGTCAGGGTGCTTGTTCGGGGGAGCAGCAAAATGCAATGGCCGTCATCTAACACTGAAGTGCCCGCGACTGAAGAGTCGGCGGCGCCAAATCGCCTATCGCTGGAGGAGCAGCAGCAGCTGGTAATGCAGTATGCGCCGCTGGTCCGGCGCGTAGCACGCTCGCTTCCGCTGGAGATTCCGGGCCTCCTGGAATTCGAAGACGCAGTGGGATATGGAACCTGCGGACTCGTCGAAGCGGTACGCCGGTACGACCCTTCCAAGGGCACGAACTTCCACGCCTACGCCGTTCAGCGCATCCGGGGCGCGATGATCGACGCCTTCCGGCGGATGGATCGCCTGAGCCGCACGATGCGTCAGAAAGCTCGAGATGTTCAGCGCGCGCAGAGCGAGCTTGAATCGATGATCGGGCGGACGCCGAGCGACCAGGAAGCGGCCGACCATCTCGGTATCTCGATCGACCAGTACCGCGACGCCAGCTCGCACTCGCGCTGGGTGACGGTCTCGTTGGACCGGATGCTCGAGCGAGACGACGACGGCGATTCGTTCCCTGCGGCGGAAATGCCGACCGCAGACGAAGACATCGATTTCACGAGGTCGTTCGAGGAGCGGGAACTCTACGAAGACCTGGCGCGGTCGGTTCAGACCCTGCCAGAGCGTGAGCGCCTCGTGGTTGCCTTGTATTATGTAGAGCACTTGACGATGAAGGACATCGCTGCGGTGCTCTCCGTTTCTGAGACGCGCGTCAGCCAGCTCCACGCGCAGGCCGTGAAGCGCCTGCGGCGCGCGCTGCTCCGCGAAGCCGCCTGACGCACCGTCCAGAGCCTTATGAGAGGTTGGGACGCCCGGCGAACGCCGGGCGTTCTGCTTGTCAGGGTTTCCCGCGGGGGAGTCAAGGGTTGCCGGGACACACGTTCCGACACTTTTCTGCCACCCGGTGCTCCGGGAGACCCTATTAGGGTGGCGATGAGTGCCGATGATACCTATGAGCCAGTGGACAAAGCGCGTACAGCGCGCGCGTCCAAGGCAGGAATGGACTTCCGCAACCGAACGGCCAGACCGTGGTTGCTGGATTGGGGGAAGACGAAATGGCGGATAGATACGACGACGGGTACCGGAGCCAGGTGGCCTTCGTGACTCATACTCGTGAGTACCGGTCGGCCGAAGTGTTGCCTGCACTCGCCCGTCACGGGTTCACCACCACGGAGCGTCCACACGACCGCGAGACTGAACGGCTCATCAACCAGTTCGATCCCGACCTGGTCGTGCTGGCCGTCGATCCGCGACACGACGAAGACGTGGCGCTCGTGCGCCAGGTGGCACGCGCAAGCAATGCCGCCGTCCTTGTGCTCGCGCCCGGTCCGCACACCAACGGTATGAGCCTTGCGCTCGAAGCCGGCGCGGACGTGTGCATGCGCGATACCGACGGTGTTGAGTTGCTCAGCGCGCAATTGAGCGCCCTGGCTCGCCGCAAGGCCCCCCCGGCGCAGGAAACTCGGGACGATGGGCCGAGCACGATCACTGTGCGGGACCTGGTGCTCGATTTCGACCGCTGCCAGGCCGTCCGGGAGGACGAGACCATTCCGTTGACCCCCACGGAATTCAAGATCCTCGCCTATCTCGCCAAGAACGCCGGCAAGGTGGTCAGCCCCGTGGAGATCCTGCGGGCAGTGCAGGATTACACCTACTCTGACCGCGAAGCGCAGGAGATCGTCAAGGTCTACATCCGCCGCATCCGCCGCAAGGTGGAAGTGGACCCCGGCGAACCCAGCTACATCATCAATGTCCGCGGCTTCGGTTACATGCTCGAGCGCCGCGGCAACCGTCGCGATTCTTCTGGCCGGGTTGCGGAAGCGGCCTGATTCCCACCACTGCGAATGGACCAACGCAAAGGCCCGGCACACCAGCCGGGCCTTTGTGCTGTATTCGACGGCGTGTCTCCCGGTTCCTCCACGTGCGATCCACCGCGGTTGGGCCTCTCCGGTTGCGGGCTCCGCGGAGGCCGGTTAGTTTGCCTTTATCTTCCGATCAGATTGCAGGGGCAGATTCATGGATACCGCCGAAATGACCGCAAAGCTCTCCGCAGGGAAAGGCTTCATCGCAGCGCTCGACCAGTCGGGGGGATCGACTCCGAAGGCCCTGAAAGGCTACGGGATCGAGGAGGGCGGTTGGTCCAACGAGGAAGAGATGTTCGGCCTCATTCACGAGATGCGGAGCCGGATCATCACCTCACCCGCATTCAACGGAGACAAGGTGTTCGGAGCAATCCTGTTCGAGCGGACGATGGACAGCGAGATCCAGGGCAAACCGGCGCCCGCGGTGTTGATCGAGCGTGGCGTGATTCCGTTCCTGAAGATCGATAAGGGCCTCGAAGACGAGGCCGACGGCGTGCAGATGATGAAGCCGATGCCCGGCCTTGAGAAGTTGCTGGAGCGAGCGAAAGGACTCGGCGTCTTCGGCACAAAGGAGCGTTCGGTGGTGAACGGCGCGAACCCGAAAGGCATAGCCGCCATCGTCGCCCAACAGATCGAGGTCGGGCGGCAAGTGCTGGCTGCCGGTCTCATGCCGATCCTCGAGCCGGAGGTCAACATCAAGAGCCCCGACCGGGCAGAAAGCGACAGCATCCTGCTCGACGAGCTGCGCCGTGGGCTTTCGGCGATGCCAGGCACCGACAAGGTGATGCTCAAGCTCAGCCTGCCCGTGAAACCGGGGCTGTTCGACCCGCTGGTCGATCATCCGCGGGTGTTGCGTGTCGTTGCGCTCTCTGGCGGTTATAACCGCCCCGAAGCGTGCGCGGAGCTCGCGAAGAACCGTGGCGTCGTAGCCAGCTTCAGCCGCGCCCTGCTGGAAGACCTGCGCTTCCAGATGAGCGACAGCGAATTCAATGCGGCGCTCGCCTCGGCCATCGACGAGATTTTCACCGCGTCCACGCAGAAGGTAGCGCCAGTCGCCTGACAGACTTTGTGCGGGAGTTTCGGTCTGGGCTGAAGGCGCGGTCGGTTGCGAGGCCACCGGCTTAGGCGGCCCCTACAGCGCGACGAGCGGCACTGATAGTGAACGCGAGTCTAATCTTTACCTTTACTATGGCTCGGCGGGGCTACGGTGGAAACACAACTTTCTGCGCAGGAGACCTCACCATGCGCGTACTCGTCGTCGAAGACGAAGATGCCATCGCCAGTGCAATCGAACGAGGGCTCACCAAGCAGGGCTATGCGGTAGACGTCGCGCATGACGGCGCCGAGGCCCTGGATAAAGCCACCGTCAACAACTACGACGTTGTCTGTCTTGATTTGAACCTGCCTCGGGTCGATGGACTCGAAGTATGCCGCCGCTTGCGGGAGGACCGGTTCAGCGGAGGCATAATTATGTTGACCGCACGCAGCTCCATCAAGGAACGAATCGAAGGCCTGGACTACGGCGCCGACGACTACCTGGTGAAGCCGTTCGCGTTCAGCGAGCTCGCAGCGCGAATCCGGGCGATCACCCGCCGCGAGGGTGGCCTTCGCGAACCGGTCATCGATACCCGCGGCCTGGAATTAGACCCCAACACCAACCGGGCAAAGCGGGACGGCCGGGACATCCACCTCACCCCGAAGGAGTTCGCGCTGGTTTATTACCTGGCGCGCAACGAAGGGCGCGCGGTGCCCCAGGAAGAGCTGCTCGAACACATCTGGGATGAGCATGCCAACCCATTTACACAGACGGTGAAGGTGCACATGAACAACCTCCGCCGCAAACTGAACGAAGGCTTTGAAGAGCAGCTTATCGAAACTATACGCGGGAAGGGCTACGTTCTTTAGGGGTGAAAATGCCCGCGTTCACACGGAGCATCCGCTTCCGTCTCACCGTCTGGTATAGCAGTCTGCTGCTGGTCTTCGGCGTCGCCTTTGTGCTGGCGCTGAACATTGCCGTGCGTCTCGATGAGCCGGATGTGGTAACCATCTCAGGGGTGGCGTTCACCGAGCAGTTGGAGCCGGTGGAGCCGCGGCCGGGCTCCGCGCTGGTAGGCAGCCGGCGCGTGATCACTCCGCAGCTCCTGGTGGAAGACGCTGAGGATCAGCTGTACTCGGAGAACCTCGACCGGCTGCGGTTCTGGTCGCTCGTCAGTGTCGTCGGTCTGGCGCTCGCCTCAGGGGTTGGCGGTTATGTCCTCTCCGGAATCATGCTCCAGCCGGTCCGGAGCATCACCGAGACCGCGTCGGAGATATCCGCCTCCAACCTTTCCAAGCGCATCAACTACGAGGGTCCCCACGACGAGTTGTGGTCGCTCTCCCAGACATTCGATTCGATGATCGACCGCCTTGAGCACTCGTTCGAACGTCAGCGGCAGTTCGTTCAGGACGCTTCGCATGAGCTGCGGACGCCGTTGGCGGCCATCCGCACAAACATCGATGTCACGGAGATGGATTCGGATGCCTCGGTCGAGGAATACCGGGAACTGGTGACGACGATCAAAGGGCAGACGGACCGCCTGACCCGCCTCAGCGAGGACCTGCTGCTCCTGACTCGAGAGGACAATGAATCGCTCGAACAGGAGCCCCTGGACCTCGGCAGCGTGGCGGGCGAAGTCATCCGGCAGCTTGCGCCGGTAGCGTCTTCGCGAAACGTCTCGCTGGACTATTCGGGCGAAGCGGGAACGGAAGCAGAAGCCAACCCGGACCTGCTCTACCGTTGCGTTTTCAACCTGGTGGACAACGCCATCAAGTATTCGGGCGAAGGCAGCACCGTACGGGTCAGCACCGCCCGCACGGCAGACCGCGTGAAGATTTGCGTGGCTGACAACGGCCAGGGCATTGATCCCGGGGAATTGCCGCGCATCTTCGACCGCTTCTACCGGGTGGACAAGGGCCGCAGCCGTCGTGAGGGCGGGACGGGGCTGGGTCTTGCCATCGTTAAAGAGCTCGTAGAGTCGCAAAAAGGGACGGTTTCCGTGCAGTCCGAAGTGGGCAAAGGGAGCACCTTCACGATCAGCCTCCCGCCCGCGCTGAATCCTTGATCCTCAGCTTCGCGGCCCGTACGGTGCCCTTTGGCCATGCCCTCCGGGCGGAAGTAAGCCAACGCACCGCAGGTGACGCGCCGAGCATGGCCTACTGTTGGCGGAGGGAATCCGGTTGACCGAGATCCTCGATCGAGTTGACGGCCCGCGAGACCTCCGCGGCCTTACTTACGAACAGCTGGACCAGCTCGCGGGCGAGATCCGCGGCTTCCTTGTCGATACCGTAGATTGCATCGGCGGGGGCGGACATCTCGCCTCGAATCTGGGAGTGGTCGAGCTCTCGATCGCGCTCCATCGCCTCTTCGACACGCCGAAAGACAAGGTCATCTGGGACGTCAGCCACCAGGTGTACGTCCACAAGATCCTCACCGGGCGGAAAGACCGGATGACTACGATCCGCCAGTACGGTGGGCTCTCCGGTTTCGCGGATCGTCACGAGAGTGAGCACGATGCATTCGGGGCCGGCCACGCCGGCACATCGATCTCCGCGGCCGTCGGCATGGCTGTGGCACGGGACCTGAAACACGACGACTTCTATTCCATCGCCGTCATCGGTGATGGCGCGATGACCGCCGGAATGGCCCTCGAAGCGATGAATCACGCCGGGCATATGCACACTGGCAAACTCATCGTCGTGCTGAACGACAACGCGATGTCGATTTCGCCGAACGTCGGTGCGTTGAGCCGAAACGTGAACAAACTCCGCGTCGACCCGCTGTACCGGAACGCGAAGCGCGATCTCGGCGAGTTCGTCGAGCATCTGCCGCTGGGGAAGCAGATGTGGCAGGGCGCCAAGCGCGTCAAGTCCAGCATGCGCGACCTGTTGGTGCCGGCTCGCTTCTGGGAGCAATTCGGCTTCGAGTATTACGGGCCTATCGACGGTCATGACATCCATGAGCTGGAATCGACGTTGGCCGCAATCAAGCGCGTGCCGGGGAAACCGGTGCTGCTCCATATCCTCACGGAGAAGGGCCATGGCGTGCCGGAGGCGGCCGCGGACCCGATCAAGAGTCACAGCGGTACCTACTGGTTGAAAAAGCCGGCCGCGGCCGACGGCCCGGCACCGAAGCCGACGTATAGCCAGGTCTTCTCCCAGGCGACCCAGGAGCTGATCGAGGCTGACCCCGCTGTCGTTGCAGTCACCGCTGCAATGCTCGAGGGCACCGGTCTGGCGCCGGTCCACGCCAAGCACCCGGACCGTGTCTTCGACGTGGGAATCGCCGAGCAGCACGCCGTGACCTTTGCGGCCGGCCTTGCGACTGAGCGCATCAAGCCCATCTGCGCCATCTACTCGACGTTCCTGCAGCGCGGCTTCGATTCGGTGGTGCACGACGTGGTGGTTCAGAACCTGCCGGTGGTGTTTGCCATGGACCGTGCTGGGTTCGTCGGGGATGACGGAAAGACACACCAGGGATTCATCGACATCAGCTATCTGCGCTGCCTTCCCAACATGGTGGTCGCGGCGCCGAAGGACGAAACGGAACTGCGGGATCTCCTCTATACCGGGGTCAACCACAACGGACCATTCGCGGTACGGTTCCCCCGTGGCTCTGGGCCTGGCTCACCCACGGATTTGCCGATGAAGCGGCTGGACGTAGGCAAGGGTGAAGTACTCCGTGAAGGACGCGACCTGGCCCTCATCGGGTTCGGCACGAGTGTCCAGGAGTGCCTCCGGGCCGCGAACATCCTCGAGGAAGACGGAATAGATGCGGCGGTCATCAACGCGCGATACGCCAAGCCGCTGGATAGCGACCTCATTCTCCACTGGGCGCGCGAGACCGGCGCCGTGGTTACCGCCGAAGAGAACGTCCGGGCCGGCGGTTTCGGAGATGCCGTGCTCGAACTGCTCGCCGATAACGAACTTGCCCAGACGAGCCTTCTCAACCTTTCGATGCCGGACGAAATCGTAGACCACGGCCCGCAGGCAACGTTCAGGCAGTTACACCATCTTGATGGCCCCGGCATCGCCGCAATGGCAAGCGAGGCGCTGGCACGGCGCAAGGCGTCCGGTGACGCAGGCGCCGTCCCTTCGTACGCTGCGAGTTAGATGAGCACTCCGGCCCCAGCGGCGGTGACGCGTCACCTTGGACTGATAGAAGACGCCCTGAGGGTCAGCCTCGAAGATACCGGTTCCCCTCTCGCTCGAGTTGGCCGTTATGTCATGGGATGGGAGTCGGTCGACGGAGCACCGATGGAGACGGGTGGCAAGCGGATTAGGCCTGCTCTCTGCCTGTTCGCCGCGGAGCTGTTCGGCGCGACGGCCGCGCAGGCGCTCCCCGGCGCAGTCGCCGTCGAACTCATTCACAACTTTTCGCTCGTTCATGACGAAGTCCAGGACCGCGACGCGGAACGGCACCACAGGCCAACAGTGTGGGCGATCCACGGCGAAGGCCAGGCGATCAATGCCGGTGACTACCTGATTACACGCGCGGTCGATGCCCTCGTTTCTGCCGATCTGCCCGCTGAGCGCGTGACCAGGGCGTTGAAGGTGCTGAACCAGGCGATGGCGCGAATGATCGCGGGCCAGTGGTCGGACATCTCGTTCGAAAGCCGGGACGATGTAACGCCGGGCGAGTACCTGGAGATGGTCCGCGGGAAAACGGGAGCGCTGCTCGGTGCACCGCTGGCTATGGGTGCCCTGCTGGCCGGCGCGGGAGCCGCCGAAGCGGCACGGCTCCAGGAGTGGGGCGAGACCGTTGGCCTCGCCTTTCAGGTGCAAGACGACTTCCTGGGAATCTGGGGCGACCCTAAGATCACCGGGAAATCGAACATCAATGACCTGTTACGGAAGAAGAAGACACTTCCCGTGGTCCACGGCTTCGAGAACGATGCAAGCGGCAAGGTCCGCTCGGCGTACAACAAGGCCGAAGTGACGGAGTCAGATGTCCCCGCGGTGGTCCAGGCACTCGAAGCGGCCGGCGCGCCTGTGTTCGTCCGCGCGGAGGCGGCGCGTCTCACGGATACGGCGGACGCGCTCCTGCGCGATTTCGAACTACCCGAGGGTTCCCGGGAAGCGTTGCGTGCGATCGGCAGTTACCTGATCAACCGCGACAGCTGACATTGCCTTTTGCCGCGGGCTCGCCTAGCGTCAGGGCGTGTTTGAGAACTCCCGCGAGGATATCCGTCTTGGGGTTGCCTGGCACAGTGTGCCGCGGGTTCGGGCAGTGCTCGGCGAGCGGGCGGAAACGGTGGCCGCGGTGGCGTTGTCGGCCGAACTCCAGGTCGTCCTGGTATACCGCTTCCAGGCCTGGGCGCGGGCGATGCGCATACCGCTCCTCCCCAATCTCTGCCGCCGCCTGACGATGTTGCTCGCCGGGGTTTCGATCGGCGATCAAGTTGCGATCGGGCCCGGCCTGCTGATGAATCACGGCCACGTCGTCATTGACGGAACGACGACAATCGGACCGTTATGTTCGGTTGCCCCGTTCGTAACGATCGGTTTGAACACCGGTGGGCCGGACGTTTCCTTCGCCGGGCCGACCATTGGAAAGTTCGTGTTCATCGGGACCGGCGCGAAAATTCTTGGGCCTGTGAGTATCGGAGACAACGCTCGGATCGGCGCCAACGCCGTGGTGCTGAACGATGTCCCGCCAGACTGCACGGCAGTCGGCGTCCCGGCGCGGGTCCTGCCCCACGCCCACCCGCTGGGGCCTGTCGCCGCAGCCGAAGATCTCTCTAGTTAACCGGAAGCAGCGTTTCGCCCATGAGGTACTGGTCAATGCCCCGGGCGGCCGCCCGGCCCTCGGCGATGGCCCAGACGATGAGCGATTGGCCGCGCGTCATGTCTCCGGCGGTGAAGACACCGGGAACGGATGTCATCTTGTTCTCGTCCGCGCGGACATTGCCGCGTTCGGTGAGCTCGACGCCAAGCTGTTCGAGCATTCCGGGTTTCTCTGGACCGAGGAAGCCCATTGCCAGCAAAAGGAGTTGCACGTCTTCCGTGAATTCGCTGCCGGGAACTTCCCGCAGCACAGAGCGGCCATCTTCTATGGCCGGCTCGACATGGACCGCGTGCAGCTTCGTGAGCTTGCCGTTTTCGCCTGAGACCGATTTGGTCATCACGGCGTATTCACGCGTGCCGCCCTCTTCGTGCGCCGAGGACACCCGATAGATGGTGGGATAGGTCGGCCAGGGATTCTCCTCTGGGCGACTGGCCGGCGGCTTGGGCAGAATCTCGAACTGCAGCACTTCAGTGGCCCCTTGCCGAAGGGCGGTGCCCAGGCAGTCGGCGCCAGTGTCGCCACCGCCGAGGATAATCACCCGCTTGCCAGCCGCACTGATGAAATTGTCCGTCGGAATCTCGTCTCCGGCGTTCCGCTTGTTCTGCATGGGAAGGTATTCCATCGCGAAGTGGACACCATCGAGTTCGCGGCCTGGCACATCGAGATTCCGGGCCAGCGTGGCTCCGCCCGAGAGGCAGATCGCATCGAACTTCGCGAGCAGTTCCCGTGCATCGATATCGAAGCCGATGTTGACTCCGGCCTTGAACGTCACGCCCTCGGCTTCCATCTGCGCGAGGCGCCGGTCGATGAACCGCTTCTCCATCTTGAAATCGGGAATTCCGTAACGGAGCAGTCCACCGATGCGGTCGTCACGTTCGAACACGGTGACGTCGTGGCCGGCGCGAGCGAGTTGCTGGGCCGCCGCGAGGCCCGCCGGGCCTGAACCGATGACGGCGACGGTCTTACCTGTGCGAATCTCCGCCGGCTCCGGCCGAATCCAACCGGCGGCGAAGGCGTGCTCAATGATCGTGAGCTCGACTTGCTTGATGGTCACCGGGTCGTTGTTGATTCCGAGGACGCAGGCGGCTTCGCAGGGCGCCGGGCAGAGCCGGCCGGTGAACTCGGGGAAGTTGTTGGTCGCGTGCAAACGCTCGATTGCGTCGTGCCATTTGTCCCGGTACACGAGGTCATTCCAGTCCGGGATGATGTTTCCGAGTGGGCAGCCCTGGTGGCAGAACGGGATGCCGCAGTCCATGCAGCGGGCCGCCTGCCGTTTGAGGTGATCGACGGGGA
>CAZKZR010000043.1:0-11425 GCA_964557245.1 uncultured Anaerolineaceae bacterium
GCGCCTGACGTCGCGGCCGGCGTATTGCCACCGGTGTCGTCATCGTCGTCGTCGTCGTCACCGCAGCCTACCAGGCCCAGCGCGGCGGCTCCGAGTCCCGCCGTTGCGCCGGTGCCAATCAGCCGTCGGCGCGTCATCCGGGACTTGCGAAACCAATAGTTCTCAGGATTCGCCATCAACTTCCCCCTTGTGAAGCTCTGTTTCGCCTATAGACGTAATAGGACAGAGCATGGCCGGGAGTATACGCCCAGATCGCCTCTTGAAAAGCAGAAAAAAGGGCAGGGCCGAAATTGCTCCATCGGCCCTGCCCAGGGGGATGCCGAAAGATGCCCGATTTGGAGAACTCCCGGCGAACGCCAGTCTACGCGACTAGTCAAGACTCGTAGAGTCCCTTGAGGCAATAATTCATTTCGCACGCATTATTTACGGATCGCTCATAGAATAATCCGGAGTTACATTTCTAGAATCCACGAATGACACAACTACGAATGACGTACGTCTTTGTACTGCAACTCGTACACGAATGATATTCGGAATGTCCGCGCCAAACGACGCGCTCTCCCGCCACGGACGAACACCAGCTGCCAGTCAGGTCAGGAGAGACGGACTACCGTGGTGCCCACTGTCCGCCCGGCCAACAGGTCGACGAACGCCTGTGGAGCTTCCGCGAGGCCGCGGTACTCGGTCGTTCGGGGCTTGATTTCGCCGCGTGCCGCCCATTCGGCCATGGTCTTGCGCGCGAACTCGTATTGGTCCGCGAAATTGAAGACCAGGAACCCTTCCATTCGGACCTGGTTGTTCACCAGCAATCCCGGCACGCCGCGCGGCCCTGCCGCGGGCTTTGCACCGTCATAGGCCGAGACGGCCCCACAACACACAATCCGCCCGTGCGTGTTCATCCGGAACAACGCCGATTCGAGTATCTCCCCGCCGGTGTTGTCGAAATAAACGTCGATGCGGTCGGGAGTTGCCGACCGGAACTGCTCCCGGAAGTCCGCGGCCTTGTAATTCACAGCCGCATCGAATCCCAGTTCCTCGCGGAGCAATCGGCACTTCTCGTCAGAACCCGCGACTCCTACGACTCGACAGCCTTGCCGCTTCGCCAGCTGTCCGACGATGTGCCCGACCGAACCGGCCGCCGCCGACACCACTACCGTCTGGCCGGCTTCCGGCTGCCCAATGTCGTAGAGCCCGAAATACGCGGTCAGCCCGTTCGTGCCCAGCAGCCCCAGGTGCAGCGCTGGATCAAGGCCCGGCTCAACCTTGCGGAGCCCGCGCGCTTTCAAGGCGGCGAATTCTTGCCAACCCGTCTGGCCAACCACCGTGTCGCCGGCACGAAACTCCGGGGTGTTGGACTGCTCCACCACGCCGACACCCGTCCCGCCCATAACCACCCCCGAAACCGGGGCGCCTGCGTAACTCGCACTTCCCTGCAGGCCGGCGCGTTGCCCGGCGCCAATGGTGAACGCCGTCGTCCGAACCAGCACTTCGCCCTCGTCGCATTCTGGTACTGCGCCCGCCCTGAGTTCGAAGTTGGCTGGGTCGAGCGGTCCGTCCGGCAAAGTCGCGATGATGACTTGGCGGTTCTCTGCCATGGGAGTGCCTCGTACCGCGCGAGCGTACCCACGCGACCGTGGCGGTCGGGGGCCGGGACTTTGCGGTCGGCCGATTCTAGGAGCGACCGGTTGGCTCTCACAACCGCGCAGTGCAACGAACCGCCCCGCCGGCGACCAAAGGCGCATTGACCCCGCCTCGCAACCACTCCCAAGATGGCCATGTGAGCGTCCCGAGCGACAAAGAAGTGAGCCCTGCGGCTGCGAAGGTCGACGGAAGGACCGCGGGTCGCGAACGCAACCTCCTCGCCGTGGTCGATGCCCTCCTCGATTTGTACGCGGAAGGCGAACTCCGCCCCGCCGCCGACGCCGTGGCCAAACGCGCCGGGATCTCCCGTCGGTCCGTCTTCCGCTACTTCGACGACCTTGACGACTTGAACCGGACCGCCTTCGCGCGGCAGCTTGAACGCGTCTGGCCACTGGTCGAACTCCCCGGCATGGGCGAAGGGTCCCTCGAGGCCCGAATTGCGACGATCGCCGCGCAGCGAGCGACGCTGTACGCCGCGATAGCGCCCGTGGCGCGTGTCACTCGCCTGCGCGCGCCCTACCACCACGTGATCGGAGAAGAGCTGGCCTTGAACCGGAAGGGGCTCAGCCGGCAGGTCCAACGCCACTTCCAGGCCGAACTGACGACGCTGCCGGCATCCGAGAGTTCCTCGTTGTTCGCCGCCGTGGACGCCTTGCTCTCGTTCGAAACGTATGACTTCTGGGTGGCAACCCGAGGCTCGGACTCGGAAGAAGTTCGCGCGATGCTGGTGTTCGGGCTGGATCGGCTCTTCGCTGCACCCACCGATTCGCAGAGTTAAGTTGTGGCACTTGCAGTGCCGCTACTTGTTGCCAATTCGTACCGCTGCCAATACGCTCCGCCCCGCGCCAAACCGTTCAAATTGTGGCGAATGCCCGGGAGTATCACTGTGAGCGAACCGAGCCGAGGGCCACGCTACGGCCGCCCCAACTTCGACTTCTTTCAGCAAATGGCGTCTACCCCGTCGGCCGAAGATGGACCGGTCTTCATGATCAATCTGATGAAGTACCGCGAAATCGCGGATTATCCCGGCAATCCCGGCAGCGGCCTGACCGGCCGCCAGGCAGACGACTTGTACACCCCTTCTGAGATCCTGAGTTCCATTGGGGCAGAGATTGTCTTCGCGGCGGATGTAGAACGGCAGCTTCTCGGGGATGCCCCCAAATGGGACCGCGTGGAATCGTGAAGTACCCGTCGCGCGCTGCGTTCGTTGAAATGCAAACCCGGCCCGACTTCCAGGCGAGGCACGTGCACAAAGACGCCGGCATGGAGCAGACGATAGTTCTGGCCGGCGAGCCCATGCATTTGCCACAGTTCCCGGAACTGCCGCCATTTGAATTGCCCGCCGGCGATCAGCCTTTCGTGATGATGCACGTGATGAAGTTCGGCGAAGCCGGAAGGGATGCGCTGACAGGTTATAGCGCCTCCGCCGGGGCTGCGGGGCTGGCGTTAGGCGTGCGCCCCGGGGCCTTCTTCAGGGTTGAGGGGACCGTCGTCGGTGACGGACGAACTTGGGACGAAGTGCGGTTTAATCGCTTCCCTTCGCACGCCGTGTTTGACGCCCTCCGCGCCAACGAGACGCACCGCTCCGGCCAGCAGACGCGGACGGCAGCTCTGCAAGACACCTACACGATGATGCTCTTGCCAATCATCGACCGGCTGAGCGAATCAACACGGGTCGAACTCGAACGGCCGCACCAATGAGGGTCGATGAAATCCCCGTTGCCCACACGCCGCCCGGCGGCTGGCACGGCGAAATGCCGCCTCCCGTGCTTCAGGGATGTACCGATCCCCTTGCTCCGGGGATTCCGGACTTCCGCGGGCACTGGCGGGCATTCGAAGTCACCATCGATGGTGTGCCGAGCGAAGATGTACGGCACGAGGAGCGCATCGAGCAGGCTGGCGACCGGGTGGTAATCACGGCAGGCGGGATCATTCACGACATGCGCGCCGATGGGACACTGGAGAACGGCGTTAACGACGTTACAGCCCGAGGTTTCAGCCCTATCCAGGTCGCCGCGTGCTTCGAAGATGGAGCGCTCGTCCTTCGCCCGAATAGTGCCTTCGTAGCCGTCACTCGCCATCTCGAGGGAGATGTCCTCGTTTGGAATCTCTTGCCACTGCGGCGGGTCACACGCATGCGCCGGCTCGAAAGTTGAGGCCTCGATCCACGGCGCTCGCCCCCGCGTCCAAAGGTGCCCGAAATCCTGACCGACGGGCGCTCCCCGGGAACAGCGGCTCAAGCGATCCTGCTTCCGCTCTGTAGTTGTTAATCGGCGGTTAAACGCACGGACATACGTTGCGCTTGAAGCTTCCGAAACAGAACCACAGGGGTGAAAGAGACTCATGTTCCGAAGTTGGAAATCTGGAAAGTGGGTGTTCGCTGCGGCGGCACTCGTTTCCACCGTGGCCCTCGTCACGGTCGCGTGTGGCGGAGACGACGACGATGACGACGCCACCAACACGCCGGCCGCATCCGCACCCGCCGGCTCGCCTACCGCGGGCGGCATCCCCACCAACGTCGGGAAGGACGATTCAGCAAATCTGACCGGCGCAGGGGCCACCTTTCCCGCCCCCATCTATCAGGCCTGGTTCGACGACTACAACAAGGACGTTGCCAAGAAGGTCCAGGTCAATTATCAGGCCGTCGGCTCCGGTGGCGGCATTCAGCAATTCACCGCCGGCACCGTCGACTTCGGCGCCTCCGACGTCGGCATGACCGATGCGCAGCTCCAGGCCGCGCCAGACGCCCAACTCCTACCAACCGTCCTCGGTGCGGTAGTTGTCACCTATAACGTCCCGGAGCTGAAGAACCCGCTCAAGCTGGACGGCCCCACGTTGGCCAACATCTACCTTGGCAACGTGAAGAAGTGGAACGACGCCTCGATCGCCGCCCTCAACAGCGGCGTGTCCCTTCCGGACAAAGACATCCAGGTCGCCTACCGCTCCGATAGCTCCGGGACCTCCGGGGTCTTCACCGACTACCTGAGCAAGGTCAGCGACGAGTGGAAGACCAAGGTGGGCCAAGCTACGGCGCCGAAGTGGCCGGTCGGCCAGGGTGGCCAGGGAAATGACGGCGTCACCAACGTCGTCAAGCAAACTCCTTACGCTCTCGGCTACGTCGAGCTCACCTACGCCAAGACCAACAAGCTTGCCTTCGCTGATATGAAGAACAAGGCCGGCAAGTTCGTCACACCATCAGTAGAAGCCACCAGCGCAGCGGCCGCCAGTGCTTCCCTCCCCGCCGACTATCGCCTCTCCATCACGAACGCCGACGGCGATGCGGCCTACCCAATCTCCTCCTTCACCTACCTCATCCTCGCCAAGAGCAAGGGCAAGTGCACTCAGCAGACTCCGCTCGTGGATATGCTCTGGTGGGCCTACCACGACAAGGCTGCCCAGAGCACCATCACCGAGCTCAACTACGCGCCGCTTCCTTCGAACCTCCTGCCGAAAATTGAGGCGACCCTGAAGTCCCTCAAGTGCGACGACGGTTCGAAGACCAGCTTGAAGGGCGGCTAAACCGCCTCCGTCCGCCGGCCCTTGTCCGGTACTATCTCGCCTCGCTGCCGCTCGTTCGGCAGCGAGGCGAACGCACAACAAGGTTAGGAGCAGCCGATGGCTATCGGAACCGCAGGAAGAAGCACTCGCAAGGCGTCGATTAGTCTCCAGAACCGCCTGAAACCGGGCGACTGGACATTCAACGTCCTGAGCGGCCTGGCCGCGGCCCTCGTCGTGCTCGTCATCATCGGCCTGTTCTACGAACTTGCAGACGAAGCGTGGCCCTCGATCAAGGCCAACGGCGCCTCGTTCGTCTGGAGCACCGACTGGAACCCTTCGGCCGAGGTCTTCGGCGTCGGCGCGTTCATCATCGGGACGATGATCACCTCGGTCTTCGCGCTCGTCTTCGCGACGCTGATCGCCGTCCTCGTCGCCCTCTTTCTCGTCGAAATCGCGCCGAGCTACATCTCCCGGCCGGTCTCCTACCTCGTCGAACTCCTCGCCGCTATCCCTTCGGTTGTCTACGGGCTCTGGGGCATCTTCGTCATGGGAGTCTTCATCCGAGACCACTTCGGTCCGGGCGTGGTCAAGTACTTCGGGTGGATCCCCTTCGTCGATGGCACTCCGCTGATCACCGGGCTCTTCTCCGCCTGCATCATCCTTACCATCATGATTCTCCCGACGGTCATGGCCGTCTCTCGTGACGTCATCGCCGCCGTGCCCAGGAGCCAGCGCGAAGGCGTGCTCGCCCTCGGCGCCACCCGCTGGGAGATGATCCGGATGACCGTGCTCCCGTACGCGAGGTCCGGAATCCTCGGCGCCTCCATCCTCGGTCTAGCCCGCGCGGTCGGCGAAACACTCGCCGTCACGCTCGTCATCGGCAACAGCGTGAAGATCCCGGAGAACATCTTCAGCCCCGCCTACACGATGGCCAGCGTCATCGCGAATCAGTTCCCTGAAGCAACAGACATCCACCGGTCGGCGCTGATCGAGGTTGCCCTCATCCTGCTGATGATTACGTTCGTCATCAACGTCATCGCCCGCCTCCTCGTTTGGAAAGTGACTGGCGGCCAGCGCGTGGTGGTGCAGGAATGAGCCTCGCCCAGCGCTCCCCCATCCTTGAACGAACCAGCAGCCTCTACCGGCGGCGCAAGCTCGTCGATCGCGCCATGACCGGCGCGATGATCACGGCGGCGCTGTTGGCCGTCGTTCCCCTCTTCTTGATCCTCTTTTACCTTCTGAAGGAAGGCATCCCCGGCCTGAGCATGTCGCTCCTCACCGAGGAACCGAACCGTCCCGGAAGGGAAGGCGGTGGTGTCCACAATTCCATCGTCGGCAGCCTGATTATGGTGAGCATGGCGCTCGCCATCGGCGTGCCCGTCGCTATCGGCTGCGGCATCTTCCTCTCCGAATTCGGACAGAACCGAATCGGCGGGTACGTCCGCTTCGTCATCGAAGTGATGGCCGGCATCCCCTCCATCACCATCGGGCTCTTTGTCTACAGCCTGGTGGTCGTCCGCCAGGGGCACTTCTCGGCAATCGCCGGCAGCCTGGCCCTGGCCATCATCCTGGTACCTATCGTCGCTCGCATCACTGAAGAGATGATGCTCCTCGTTCCACGTTCAATCCGCGAAGCAAGCTATGCGCTCGGCGCCCCACGCTGGCGAACCGTGCTTCGCATCGTCTTCCCCACGGCGCTTCCCGGGATCATCACCGGCATCATGCTCTCGCTCTCACGAATCTGTGGCGAGGCGGCGCCACTGCTCTTCACCGCCCTCGGCAACCAGTTCTACACGACGGACATCTCCGCTCCGATGGACTCGTTGCCGCGCCGGATCTACATCTACGCCACCGGACCCTACGACTACTGGCACGAGCAGGCGTGGGCGATGAGCCTCATCCTCGTGACGGTCATTCTCGTCATCAGCCTCGCGGTCCGCACCCTCTTCGGTTCGCGGGTCACCGTACGCCAATAGGAGTCGCAAACCAGATGACGAACCTTCAGACTGAACAGAAAGAAACCACCCGGAATTACAACGTGACCATTCATCCCGCCGTTTCCGTTGCCCCGGACCACGTTCCTACCGCCGATGCGCCCATCGCCATCAGTGCGCAGCATGTCTCCGCCTACTACGGCTCCAAGCGAGCAGTGACTGACATCTCCATGGAGATCCGCCGCAATTCCGTCACTGCGCTGATCGGCCCTTCCGGCTGCGGCAAGAGCACCTACATCCGCACCTTTAACCGCATGCACGAATTCGCACCGAACGCGCGAGTCGAAGGCACCATCCTGCTCGAAGGCGACAACATCTACGCTCCCGGCGTTGACCCAACCCGTGTCCGCCAGCGAATCGGCATGGTCTTCCAGAAGCCGAACCCCTTCCCGACGATGTCCATCGCCGAAAACGTCGCAGCCGGGCTTCGGTTCATCGGCGTCCGCTCCCGTTCGGAAATCAATGACCGCGTCGAGCATTCCCTGAAGCTCTCGGCCCTCTGGGAAGAAGTGAAGGACGACCTCAAGAAACCTGGCATGGCGCTCTCCGGCGGCCAGCAGCAGCGGCTTTGCATCGCCCGGACGATCGCGGTCGAACCCGAAGTCGTACTCATGGACGAACCGTGCTCCGCCCTTGATCCGATCGCCACGCTCAAGATTGAAGACCTGATGCGCTCCCTCGCCGAGAGCTTCACTATCGTCATCGTCACTCACAACATGCAGCAAGCGGCACGCGTCTCGGATTACACGGCCTTCATGCTCACAGATGAGAAAGTCACCGGTCAGCTCGTCGAGTACGGGCCGACGCAGGAGCTGTTCACCACGCCTCGTGACAAGCGGACGGAAGACTACATCAGCGGCCGATTCGGCTAGGCGTCCGTCGAGGAGGCGTTGCATGGCACGCGATTTGTTCAACGCGGAGCTTCGGCAAATCCAGGATGACGTCCTCATCCTCGGTTCCATGACCGAAAAAGCAATCCTGGATGCGATGCAGGCCCTGCGTGACGGCGATGCCGCCTGGTCCCGACGGATCATCGCAGACGACGAACGGATCGACCGCAAACGCTTTGAGATTGAGGACCGGACGATTTTCGTTATCGCCTCCCAGCAGCCGCTCGCCACCGATCTGCGCACCCTGACGAGCGTCCTGTACATCATCACGGACCTGGAACGCATCGCCGATCACGCCGAAGGCATCGCCCGTATCAATCTGCTCCTCCGTGACGAACAGCTGCCGCGGCGCCTTGGCTACATACCCGGGATGGCCGACCGCGCTGTCGCCATGCTCCGAAACAGCCTGAAGGCATACATCGAACACGATGTCGACGCCTCCAGGCAGATTTGTGATGCCGACGACGAAGTCGATCGACTGCAAGACAGCGTCTACGACGAATGTATCAAAGCGATGATCACCGACCCGGGCTCGGTCCAGCGCAACACCTACCTGATCTGGTGCGCGCACAACCTCGAACGGATCGCTGACCGCTGCACGAACATCTGCGAGCGAGTGGTGTACACCGCCACGGGACGCATGGACGAACTGAACGTCTCGAAGTATTAGAAGGCCATCGCCAGCCGCCCCTCGGCCACCAATCGGGCTCTCAGCCTCCGGGATCCCGGCGCCACTGCTTCGAGCGCTTCCCAGAACGCCGCCCGGTGATGACGATGCTCCAGGTGCGTGAGCTCGTGGAGAATCACGTATTCCGCAAGCTGCCGATCAAGCAGCACCAGCCGCCAGTTCAGCCGGATTACCCCATCGGCAGAGCAGCTGCCCCAACGCGTTCTCTGCCCCCGCACCAGCACCTTGGCCGGCTGGTGCCCGACGCGTCCGGCCAGGTTGCGCGTCATCTCCGGCAGCAGCTCCGCAGCGATTGACCGGTACCAGCGCTCCACCAGGTGGCGAACAGGCTGCGCTGCCACCAACCTGCCAGTCCCGAGCGTTATGACGAGCGTGTCGCCCTCTTGGACCACCCTCGAACGGACCGCGCTCGCCGATTCCCGCACGTCGAGCCGCAGCCAACCACCCAGGAATGGCACCCGCGCGCCGTCGGCGATATTCGCCGTTTGCGTGCCCTGCTCACGGAGGCGCGCCGCTATCCACGCGCTTCGTCGCTCGAGCGCCTCGACAATGAACGCTCGCGGAGTGAGCAACGGGCTCCGCACCACTACCTCGCCGGCGGCCACCGAAAAAGAGATGGTCCGGCGGCGCCGGGCACTCCGCACCAGGTTCACCGCCACCTCCTGCCCGTCGATGCTGACCAGCAAGCGCGCCCCGGAACGGAGAAGGCCCGCTTCCGCGGGCCTTCCAATGGTCATCGGCCGAAGAGCTTCGTGATCTTCTGCGCGGCATCTCCAATCGGAGAATCGTCTCCGAGCAGCTCCGTCACTTTCTCGGGGTTCTCCTTGAGAAACCCGACAACGGCATCGGCCGCCTTCGTTGCCGTCGCAGGGTCGATGCCGGCCCGTTCGGCGATCATTTTTGCCAGTTGGTCCTGGATCGACATCGCCTGCCTCAGTACGTGATCTTCGAAGGCAGCGTTTTCGCTTCCGCGACCCACTTCTCGACTTCGGCTGCGCTGGGAGTACGGCGAGTCAACTTCTTCGCGCTGTTCACTTCTTCGAGTTTTGCGTGCAGGTTGTCCGCGCGGCGCGTCCCGAGCTCTTTCACGGTGTCGACACCGGCAGCTTCGAGAAGGTCGGAAAACTCGGAACCGACACCGTTGATCCGCATCAGGTCGGCGCGGTTTACCCACTCCAGCACGCGCTGGGTGGTCACGCCCGTCTTTTCCGCGATGTTCGCCCGTCCAGAAGGCGAACCGCCCTGATCGAGCAACTTCTCGACGGTGGCGATCCCGGCCCCTTCGAGCGCGGCGGCGTACTTCTCGCCGATTCCTTCGATATCGATGATCTTCGTCATTGTGATCAACCTCCTTGCGGCCGGCGGGGATTGCCAGCGCAGCAGCATTTTAGACCCAAATTCTCTTAACACTCACGGAAAATCCAAAGTCGCCTCGTAGCCCCATTGCCGCCTGCCCGAGCACAATGGGCCGTGCCTACCTTCCCCACCCACGCCTCATACGATGAGCTGCCGTACGACGGGGGAATCGCGCCCAACACCCACCCCCAAACCGCCGCCGTCATCGGCCTGCTCTTCGGCATGGAGCCCGCGCCTGTCGAAGAATGCCGCGTGCTGGAGATAGGCTGTGGCGGCGGTCGCAACCTTGTTCCCATGGCCTACTCCCTGCCAGGTTCAACCTTCGTCGGTATGGACCTCGGCCGGACGCACATCGAACAGGCCCAGGCTGCCGCCGCGCGGCTTGACCTCCGGAATATCACGTTCATCCAGGCCGACATCCGGAATTTCACCCCACCCGGCCTGTTTGACTACATCATCTGTCACGGCGTGTTCAGCTGGGTCCCGCCCGACGCTCGCGCCGCGATCCTCGATGTGTGTCGAACTTCTCTAGCCCCCCGCGGCATCGCACACATCAGCTACAACTCCTTCCCTGGCTGGCACATGCGAGGTGTGGTCAGAGAGATGATGCGTTTCCATGCCCGGTCGTTCGCGGGGACCACTGAACGGGTGGAACAGGCCCGCGCGTTCGTGTCATTCCTCGCCAACTCCACGTCTGCATTTGAAGGCGCCACCGATGAGATGACCGCCTATCACTTGATCCTGAGGTCCCAGTTCGCCGTCGTCGCCGAACGGCCAGACTTTTATGTCGCTCACGAACACCTTGCCGAAGTAAACGACCCGTTCTATTTCCTCGATTTCGTCGACCAGCTGTCAGAGCATCGGTTGCGTTATCTCGGGGACGCGAACTTCGCGAGCATGCTCTCCGAGAATCTGCCCGCGGATGTCGCTGAGTCGCTGGACCAGATCTCGCCCACCCGCGAAATCCTCGAACAGTACCGGGACTTCGTGGTTAATCGAATGTTCCGGCAGTCGCTGGTCGTCCGCGATGACGCGCCGCTGAACCTCGAGTTAGACGCCGGTTCTCTGAGTAGGCTCACCATTCGGTCGGCCAGCCGCCCGGAGGCTGACGGGACGTGGATGCTAGCGAGAGCGGGAGGCGCCGTCCGTGAGCTGCAGACTCCACTGGCTGTCGATGTCCTGCGTCTCCTGTACGAAGCCCTGCCCGGCAGCCTGAGGCTCACTGAGCTGGCAAACCGTTGCAAGGAATCCGAATGGCCCCCGGAGATCGGCGAAGAAGGTCGCGAAGCCTATCTCGCGAGTGTTGTTCTCTCGCTCTTTGCAACGGACGCCCTTGATCTGCGCGCATGGGACCCGGC
>CAZKZR010000044.1:0-11363 GCA_964557245.1 uncultured Anaerolineaceae bacterium
CCCGCCGAAAGCCGCAAACGGCGGGGACGCGGATACCCTGAAGAACGCGACCTACGGGCTGAGCGGCAAGAACGACTTCGTTCTGACCTCGGTCTCCGTGTACCGGCAGGTGGTTGATTTCGCGGGACCAGAGGCTGCGTCGTACATCGTCCCAGGGGGCGCCTCGGGCGACCCTGGAAGCGAGCACTTCGCCGACCAGTTGCCGCTCTGGGCGCGATGCGAACGGATCCCGATGAACCGGTTGCCGGAGCAGGCGAGAAGCGCCGCGGTGAGCGAGCTGGTACTCGCGCCTCGATGAGCCGCGCTCAGACGTTGAACAAGATGTTGACGATGTCGCCGTCCTGGACGATGTAGCCCTTTCCCTCAGTACGCAGGAGGCCGCGCTTTTTCGCTTCGGCTTCGGATCCGCACGCAATCAGGTCTTCGAATCGAATGACCTCGGCACGGATGAACCCGCGCTGGAGGTCGCTGTGGATCTTTCCTGCGGCAACCGGCGCGCTGGCGCCTTTTTCCACCGTCCAGGCGCGGCATTCGTCAGGACCCGCGGTGAGGAAGCTGATCAGCCCGAGGAGCGAGTAACTGAGCCGGATCGCGCCGGCCATGCCGCTTTCGGTGACCCCGGCTGAAGCGCGAAACTCCTCGGCGTCTTCTTCGCTCAGCTCGTTGAGGTCCATTTCGAACTTGCCGCAGAAGACGGCCACATCGCGGCCCGGAGCACGATACTTCGCCTGGAATTCGGCCTCGTATTCGGCGCGCTTCGCCAGTTGCGCTTCGCCGATGTTGATAACGAGGAGGAACGGCTTGGCGGTGAGGAATTGGGTGCCTTCGAGGAGCTTGGCATCCTCTTCGGAGATCTCCATCGCCCGAAGCGGGGTGTCGCTTTCGAGGCCGGCCTTCAGGCGTGCAAGCAAGTCCTTCAAGCGCTGCATCTGGTCCCGTTCGCCGGCTTTGACGGAGCGCATCTCGGTTTCCAGGCGCTGGAGACGGCGCTCGATGATGGCCAGATCGGCGAATGACAGTTCCAGGTCCATGGTTTCGATATCGCGAGCGGGATCGATCGTGACTTCGGGATGTGGCACGGAATCGTCTTCGAAGGCGCGGACGACGTGGATGAGGGCGTCGGTGCGGGCGAGTTCCGAGATGAACTTGCCGCCCGGTCCTTCACCTTTGCCGAAGTTCTCGCCGGCGGCGGGAAAGTCCACGTATTGGATCGTCGCGTAGGTGGTTTTCTTCGGCTTGTAGAGTTCAGCGAGACGGTCGACGCGGGCATCTGGCACGTTGACCACGCCGACGTTTGGCTGGCTGGAAGAGCTGTAGGCGCCAACCTGGGCGCTGCCGCGCGTGACTGCGTTGAAGACGGTGGTCTTGCCAGAGCGGGCGAGGCCGATGATGCCGAGTTGCATCGGTACAGGGTGCCGCGACATCGGCCAACGGCCAACGCGGGTGCCGGGCGACACTTATTCGCAAATGGCTAACTATTCATGCACCGTTGCTTGACGATAGATGCGACCGTTCACCAGAATGCCCATTCTTGGCCGGACGTCCGGTCAAAATGCCGCGGGGGCGTGGGTAGCGTATGGGCCAGTACATCGCGAAGCGCGTGCTCGCTTCGATCCTGGTTCTCTTCATCATCAGCGTGATCGTGTTTACTGCCGTGCGGGCGATTCCGGGCAACGTTTGCAACATCGTCCTCCAGACTCCCGACGTCGATAAGCAACAGTGCGACGCCATCAACAAAGAGCTGGGCATCGATAAGCCTGTTGTTACGCAGTACTTCGTGTACATGGGCAATGTGCTGAGCGGAGACTTCGGAAAATCGCTGATCACGAAGAAGGACGTCTGGGAGGAGATGCGCGTCCGCATCCCCCTGACGGTCGAGCTCACGCTGCTGGCGACCTCGTTCGCGGTGCTGATCGCGATTCCCATCGGGATTATTTCGGCGATGCGCCAGGACGGCGCGGCTGACTACGGCCTGCGCTTTCTGACGATCGGCTGGCTCAGCATCCCATCGTTCTGGCTGGGCACGCTGCTCATCGTCTTCCCCGCGAAGTGGTGGCACTACACGCCGCCAATCGGCTATACCGACCTCTGGGAAGACCCACTGAAGAACCTGGAGCAGCTGTACCTGCCGGCATTCGCCCTCGGCCTGGCGCTCAGCGCGAGCCTCGCCCGGGTGACCCGCTCTTCAATGCTCGAAGTGCTGCGGCAGGACTACATCCGGACCGCGCGAGCAAAGGGCTTGAAAGACCGGCTGATCGTCGTCCGGCACGCGCTACGCAACGCCCTTATCCCGGTGACCACGCTGTTCGGTCTGCAGGTTGGCGTGTTGTTCGGCGGTACGGTGGTCCTGGAATCCATCTTCACCCTGCCCGGACTCGGAGGCCTGACGCTCGGCGCAGTGCGTGCAAAGGACTACACGCAGGTGCAGGGGCTGGTGCTGCTCTTCGCCACGGTGCTGGTGCTCATCAACCTGCTGGTCGACGTCAGCTACGCATGGATCGACCCGCGGATCAGGTACGGCGGATGACCTCGATCGCTGAAAACACCCCGACGATGTTCCCGCAGGAATTGCGCCGCCGGCCGAGCGCCGCTGCGCGGCTCTGGCGGGTTGCCCGCAACAAGCCGGTGGGCGCTATCTCCGGGGTGATTTGCATCCTGCTCATCCTGGTCGCGCTCTTCGCGAGCGAACTCACCCCGCACGCAGTGGACGCGGCGAAGTTCCCGCGGCTGAAGCCACCCTCATCAACCTACCCCCTGGGAACGGACAACCTGTTCCGGGATCAGTTCAGCCGGATCATCGTGGGCAGCCGCATCTCGCTCGGCGTGGGGTTCGGCGCCGTCGCAGTCGGGACGGTCATCGGGACGGTTCTTGGCCTGCTTTCGGGGTACCTCGGCGGTTGGGTGGACTTCGCAATCGGGCGGCTGCTGGATGTGATGCTGGGATTCCCGCCGCTGGTTGCCGCCATCTTCTTCCTGACCATTTTCAAGACGGACAGCGGGTACAGCACGCAGTCGTTCCTGCTGGTCTGCGTGTCGATTGGGATCATCATCGCGCCGACTACAGCCCGCATCGTGCGCGGCTCGGTGCTGGGCATACGCAGCCTGCAGTACATCGAGGCGGCCGAAGCGGTAGGCAATCAGCCGCTGCGGATCATGCTCCGCCACGTCCTGCCGAACGTATTCGCGCCAATCATCATCATCGCCAGCATCCAGATCGGGAACGCGATCCTGGCAGAGGCGGCGCTCAGCTTCCTCGGCCTGGGAATCCAGGACGCGAGCCACCCGAGCTGGGGTGGCATGCTCCAGGACACGCGGCAGTGGTGGCAGGCTGCCTGGTGGACGGCGGTTATGCCCGGCCTCGCGATCAGCATCGCGGTGCTGAGCTTCAATCTTTTTGGCGATGCACTCCGTGACGTTTTGGATCCACGGCTACGGCAATCGTCGTAATAACACAGGAACATTGCGGCTCAGGCCGCTTGTTACAGGGGGAAGTACTGTCCATGGAAGACCGCACGAACTATTGGATGCGCCGCAAAATCTCCCGGCGCACCACCATCCGCGGCGCCGCCGTTGCCGGTGTCGGCGCGGGCGCCTTCGCTCTCGTTGGCTGCGGCGATGACGATGACGATGACGACGGCGGCGATAACGGCGGGACCCTCCTGCCGACCGTCGGCGCTTCGCCCACCGTTGCCAAGCAGCCCAAGCCCGGCGGGTCGTTCGCGTTCCAGATGCCGAACATCCCGGCCACGCTGGACCCGTACACCGTCACTTCCTACCAGACGGCCTACTTGAACGGTCTGAGCTACAGCAAGCTCCTCCGCTTCAAGGCCGGCGTGCCGGATGTGGCCCCGGCCGACAACTCGATGGAGCCGGACATCGCTACGGCGCTGCCCGAGCAGCCAGATCCGCTGAACTACACGTTCAAGATCAAGCCGAACGTCAAGTTCCACAACGGACGCACCCTCACCTCGGAAGATGTGCGGTATGCGTTCGACCGGTACCTGAACTACGACAAGTCGGTGCACAAGACCGGCCTTGGCTTCATCGACAAGATGGAGACGCCGGACGCGAGCACGTTCAAGATCACGACGAAGATCCCGTACGCGGATACCTCGTTCTATCTTGGCGGCAACCTGGGCGTCTGGATTTCGCCGAAGGAACATGCCGAAAGCGCGGACGCGACGACGAAGATGCTCGGCAGCGGCCCGTTCTTGCACACCGGCACCGAGGCGAACGTCTCGATGTCGTTCAAGAAGAACCCGGATTACTTCGACAAGCCGTATCCGTACTTCGACGACGTGAAGGTGTTCGGCGTGGCCGATACCGCCAAGCGCGTGGCCGACTTCGCCGCAAAGCAGGTCAACCTGAGCTGGCTCTTCCTGCCGGAACCGCGGGACCAATTGCTGAAGTCCCGCGCTGACGCCCAGAAGGAAGAGACGCAGGGCATCGGCGGGTACATCTACCTGCGCACGGACAAGCCGCCGTTCAACGACAAGCGCGTGCGCCAGGCTATCTCCATGGGCTTGAACCGTAAGGCGATTCGCGACGCCATCACCAAGGGCGAAGGCGTACCGGACCAGCTCTACTTCGTAGGCTATCCCTTCGCGCGCCAGGTGAAGGACCTTCCCCAGGCCAAGTACTGGGACTACAACGTCGCCGAAGCCAAGAAGCTGATGGCCGCGGCTATCGGCGAAGGCAAGACGATCGACACGACCTGGAACCATGCCGACATCGCGGCGTACGGCCAGGAGTACATCGACACCGCGACGCTCGCCCAGTCCCAGCTGAAGGACATCGGGATCAACATCACCGACAACTCACAGCCGTACACGACGAGCTACCTGACCACCACGTACCAGGGCAACTACGAAGGCATGGGCCACAGCCCGCGCGCCATCGCGTATTGGCTGGACTACGTGACGGAGCGCTTCACCATGAAGCCGAAGCGCGGCCGCATCAACCTGTCCTACGTCAACGACCCGAAGCTCGAAGACCTGATGGACAAGCAGCGCAGCCAGTTCAAGATGGAAGAGCGCCTGCAGACCGTGAAGCAGATCGAAGAGCTGGTGGCGGAAGAGCAGTATGAAATCTACTTCTCGACCGACACCCGGACCTACTTCTGGGACAAGGACATCACGAACTACCGCCCGACGGCGTGGTTCCCCTACACCCACATCATGAAGACCTGGCGGGACGCCTGATCCCAGCCCGGGCTCAACAAACCGGAGAGGCTCCCCAGATGGGGAGCCTCTTTTGGGTTCAGACCATCAGCCGCTTTGGGAGCGCGCCTTCCAATTCCAGGAGCGCCGACTTCATTGCGAGTCCGCCACCGAAACCGTGAAGCGAACCATCGGACGCGACCACGCGGTGGCAGGGCAACCAGAGCGGGATCGGATTGGCGCCGACCGCGGCGCCAATCGCGCGCGGGGCGTGCGGCTCGCCCACATAGCGCGCAAGCCAGCCGTAACTTCGCGTTTCGCCACGGGGAATGTCCCTCAACGATAGCCAGGTCTTCCGCTGCAGCTCAGTGCATTCGGGCAGATCGACGGGGAAGGACTCGATGTCCGCCTCACGCCCGTCGCCATAGTCGCGAAGAAGGGCGGCTGCGCGCTCGGCCAGGGGGTGCTCACCCGGCCGCGCGCCGCAAGCCCGAAGTTCACCATAGGCGGAGCCTTCAGAGCGATGGAAGAGCGTTGCGTAGCGGATTCCCAGCGGGCTCAGGGCGACGCCAGCCCAACCCATGCCGGTGTTCGTGACGACGGCGACCAGGGAATCAGTCTTCATACGGGGTCTAACGCCGAAGGGAGCTGGGAGTAACGGCTCAGCGCTTTTTCGGCTTGCGACGGCTGAGCTTGCCGACGAGCGCCCCGCGCAGGCTCTTGTAAGAGGACTCGGCGTCGGCATCGTCGATGCGGACGAGATCGGGCCGGCCGTAGCGGGCTTCTTCGTAGGCGTCGCTGAGCGTGATCGCGGCGGACTCCTGGTCGAGGGCCTTGCCCATGCGCCGGGACCACTCGCGCGGTGTCTCGTGTTTGCGGCTGCCCAGCTTCGCCCATCCGGCGAGGCGTTGAGTCTTCGCCCAGAGTTTGGCCCTGCCGTCGAGGTCGCCGAGGCCCCAGTTCCAGGCGAATCGCCCGGCGAAGCCACCTGCCGCGACAACAGCGAGGACCGCAAGCACGGCGTAGACAATCGCCCAGTTGAAGGGATCCTTCTGCACTGGAGTTTCAGCGAGTGCGCCTTGCGGCGTGCTGGGGTCGATGTCGATGCCTTCTTCCGGGAGCGTGTCCTCGAAGAGGTTGCTCAGGTCCGGCTCCTGCTGGCCCGTGGGAACGAAGTCACTCGCTCCGAGGCCACCGGCGCCACCGGAGGGCCGGTCCGCGGTCGGGTTGAAGTTCACCCAGCCGTATTTGGGGAAGAAGACTTCGACCCAGCTGTAGGCATCGTCCTTGCGGACGGTGTACACGGTTTCTTCGCCACTCTGGGGATCGAGCACATAGCCGACGGCGATCCGGCAGGGGATGCCCTGCGTGCGGAGCATGACGCACATCGCTGTGGCCTGGTAATCGAAGTACCCGCGCTTGGAATCGAACAGCAGGTAATCAGTCGCATCGCGGCCGGGAGGCGGCGTGGGGACGTTCAGGTCATATGGCAGCGCGCGGAGATACTCTTCAATCGCCTTGGAGATCTCGTACGGCGAGCTGACGTGCTTGGCCTCGATGATGCGCACGGTTTCTTCCCGCACCCGGCCCGGCAACTCATCGGGCAGCTGGAGGTACTTGGCAGTGACCCATTCGGGGTAGTTCGTGCCTGCCGTAAGGAGCTGCTGGATGTTGGCGGCACTTTCGGAGCCGATTGAGTTGTAGGTGTCGTCGGTGTTCTGGCTGCGGCGAGCGCGCATCTCCTCGATGTCGCCAGAGAAGCCGTCCGGAGTCTCGATGGTGGTGTCGATGTTCGCGCCGAGGGGCGTACCTGGCGTGAGCAACGTGCTCTCCGCATCGAGGACCTTCACCCGGAGAACGCCCACGTCGCGGGCCTCGTAGCCTTCAGCGACCTGTTCGTCCGGAGCGAGGGTGCCGGCGTCGACGCGCTGGGAGTCGCGGCCGGTGGCCTTCCAGCCTGCGCCGGTGTACTTGTCGTAGCTCGTGGCGCGGATCAGCCCGGGCTGAGGGCTGTTCACTTCGAAAAGCTGTTTGGTCCCAAGCTTGACGTTGCCCTGGATCGGCAGGGTATCGCCGAACGAATGGAGACGGGCGCCCTTGCGGGAGTCGATATTGTGGAAGAGGCGGACAAGGGAATCCGACTGGTTCGTCAGCGGCTTCGCGACGACATCGAAGACGTTCTCCACGGCCTTGGCCTGGTTCCCCAGTGGGATGTACCAGGCGGCGAGGATAAGGCCGACGGCGGCCATCACCGTGAGCTGGATTGCGCTGACGCTGATGAAGTCCGGGTAATCGACTCCGGCCTTGCGCCACTGGCTCTGGCTCTTCTGCAGGTGCAACCGGGCGATCAGGACGATCGCGCCGAAGAGGAAGACGACGAAGGTCCCGCTTGGCTTGCCATCGAGGAAGCTGATGTTGGTGAGCAGAATGACGCCACTGGGAATGACCGCGAGCCAGGCGTTGTGCCAGCGGAAGAGGCACCATGCCGCGAAGTAGGTGGCGAGGAACGTAAGCGAGTGGACCAGGGTGACGAAGGGCAGGTTGTCGTTGCTGATGTCTCCCGCGCGGACTACCTGGTACCACTCCTCCATGCGAATGCGGAAGTCAGTCAGCCGTTCGCTGAGCGTGACGCCGTCGGCGTAGCTCTGGGCCGCCAGCACTACAACGACGGCGCCGAGCAGGAGGGCCACAGGGTGAATCGCGGCCGCGTAATAGCGAACGCGAGCGGCAATCATGCCGATCAGGAGGCCCGCAATGGCGGTCGGCACGAAGGGCGGCATGTTGTCCACCCAGTGGGCCTGCTGAAGCGAAATCCCAACCGCGGTGAAGGTGATCACTGCTGCCGCGAAGGTCAGCCAGTCTTCCCAGCTCATGACCAGGCGCGGCGCCTTAAGGGCCGCCGAACCGATCCGGCGCGAGGCCGGGCGCTGCATCGGAGGGTTTATGCTTGCCATGCGTTCACTCCGCCGCCGGTGGGACTCAGCGCCAGAGTGAGGTCATCACCGCGGCGCACCACGTAAGTAAGGATATCGCTTGCGGTCAGCTGTCCATAGAGCAGCAACGGCGAGCGGTCATCGCCAAACGTCGTCGGGTCCAGAAGGACCACGGCTGCTCGCACTCCACGCTGCGTGAGCGATTGGATCGCGGTGAGCCAGTGGTCGTCGGTTGCTGACGTGACGACGACGAGGGTGGTGTGGCGCCCGAAGCGGCGCTGCTCTTCCATCAGCAAGTTGCCCAGGGGCGCATCGCCAACGGCATACGAGGTAGCCAGTGTCTCGAGAATGCGGGTGAGCTGGTTTTGGCCACGTTCAGGCTCAACCACGTGCAGGTCGCGGCCGAAGGTGATCATCCCGACCGGGCGGTTGTTCACGATGTAATGGCGGGCGACGCTGGCGGCGATGCGGACGCCGTACTCTTCGGTGCTTTCTTCGTCCCGGCCGGCATGAACGCGGCGTTCGAGGTCCAGCACAATCCAAATGTCGCTGGCCGGGTCGAGCTCGAAGGTCTTTACCATCAGTTCGCCGCCGCGGCGCGCCGTGGTCTTCCAGTGGATGCGGTTGAAGCCGTCGCCCGGTGCGTATTCGCGGACGCCCGATGCGTTTGGAGTCACGTAGTGGGTGCGCCGGCGGAAGCGGCCCTCACCGGGGAGGTTTGCCGGCGGCGCCTGGAAATGCGGAAGGTCAACGACGGGCGGGTAGACCAGGATCTGTTGCGCCCCGCCGATATAGCGGCGGCGTGTAAAGAGCCCGAACGGGTCAGTGGCGGTGATCCGGAGGGGGCCCCAGTCATACAGGCCGCGACGCTTCAGCGGAGTGTTCACCACCCAGTTGCGGCTCCGCCGCGGCGGAATGATGACGACACGCCGGGCGCGGTGGCCGGGGAGATCACTGGGATCCTCAACGTCCAGCCAGATTTTCGGGAAGATCGCGCGGTTCCGGACCTCGATGACCTCCTGGGCCTCCTGTCCCACCTGCGCGCGGGTGGTGCGGCGGTCAACATCAGCTTCGAGGTCCCGGGTATTCCACCAGACGAGCGCCCAGCAGAGCGGGATGGCGAGCGCGATGATGTAGACCAGCCGGAATAGCAGCCAGAAGCCCGTTCCGAAGGCAACGAACATCGAGACAAGAAGAATGGCAACGACGAGCGACAGGATCCGCCGTTCGGGGGCGAACAACGAGCGGACTGCCTGCTTCAACGGATTAGACTCGAGCCCGGGCGCCGGGGACGGGCACGCGGGAGAGGCACTGGACGACGACGTCGTTTTCGGTGACGCCCTTCACGCGGGCGCCTGGGCTGACGATCACGCGGTGGGCCAGCGTGGGAACGGCAAGGTCTTTGACATCGTCCGGGGTCACGAAGTCGCGGCCTTCGAGAAGCGCCTTGGCCTGGGAGGTCCGGAACAACGCGATTGAGCCGCGCGGGCTGGCCCCGAGATGGACGGCCTCGTGATCGCGCGTGGCGTTGGCCAACTGGACGATGTACTGCTTGATGAGCGGATCGACATAGATTTCCCGCACGGCCCGCTGAAGCTGGATGATCTCGTTCGCATCGGTGACCTGTGCGCAGGACTCGATAGGGTGCGCGGTCTGTTGCTGATCGAGCACGAGCACTTCATCGGTTGGGGAGGGGTAGCCGAGGTTCATGCGCAACAGGAACCGGTCCAGCTGAGCCTCCGGCAGTGGGAACGTGCCTTCGTATTCGATCGGGTTCTGCGTGGCCAGGACAAGGAACGGCTGCGGCAGCTTGTGGGTGACGCCGTCGACCGTGACCTGGCGCTCTTCCATGGCTTCGAGGAGCGCGGACTGCGTCTTCGGCGTGGCACGGTTGATTTCGTCCGCGAGGACAATCTGGGCGAGGATCGGGCCGGCGCGGAATTCGAAGTCGCCAGTCTTCTGGTTGTAGATGGAGACGCCGGTCACGTCGCTTGGGAGCAAGTCCGGGGTGAACTGAATGCGGCTGAAGGAACAGCCCGTGGAAACGGCGATGGCACGGGCGAGCATTGTCTTGCCCACACCCGGCACATCAGAAATCAACATGTGGCCACCGCAGAGCAGCGCCGTCACGGCCAGCCGCAGCTCACGCGATTTGCCGATGATGACCGTTTCTACGTTGGAAATGATTCTCTCAGCGACGATCTTTGGGTCTTCCACGAAGGCCGGCTCCCGCAAACGTTCGGGCGCATCCTGATGCAGGACACGCTTCGCCCGTGTTAGTGGGGCGGATTATAGCAACGACAGATTCCGCGCCGGTTAAGCGGCTTATCGCGCCGGAGCAGTAGTTGGGGGCGTGGCCAGGATGGCCCGGAGGATGAGATCCGTGAAGCCGGCAGTCATCTCCGTCCGGCTCATCTCTCCCTGAACGGACAGATACACCAGGGGATCGCAGATGTTCGCGAGGAGTCCACGAGCCAGGCCGATAGGGAGGTCAGCCCGGAAGGCCCCGGTTTCGATTCCCCGGCGGAACAGGTCCTCGAGTTCGCGGTCCTGCAGGAACGTCATGAAGCGTTGCTTCAGCTCTTCCGTGAACGCGCCGGAGAGCATGGCCATCACGGCGGGGCTCCAGCGCTCGAGCACGGTGTACATGCCATCGATGTACTGGCGAATGCCTTCTACGGGATCGGAACTGGCGATGGCCCGGGCGTTGATCGCCTGGAACTGCTCGATGACGTCATCGAGGATTCCGCGGAGCAGGTCGTCCTTGGTCGCGAAATTGCGGTAGATGGTGCCGACACCGACACCCGCCCGATCGGCTACTTCCTTGATTTCGGCCGCGGCGCCACGCTCAGCAAGCACTTCCAGGGCAGCCTGGATGATGCGCTGGCGGTTGGCTCGTGCGTCTGCGCGCTCGGGAGCACTCACTGCTGCTGTTCAATCTCCAAGGGGCGAGGGTAGCACGAAACACGTTCGGAACCGGAATTCCGGTTTGCGCGGGGAAATCGGCCGCTGTTAAAGGCCGTGGGATAGGCTTTCGACGATCGCCCGGGGCAGGTGGTACCGATCCGGCGCCGAGAAAACCGCGAAGTGGTCCGTTGACCCGAACCGGAATTCCGCTTCAAGATAGCTAAAGCGGAATTTCGATTCCGCAACGACAACGTAACGAGAAACCACCCAAACGGGTGAGGCCCGCTGCCCCAAACGCGGCCTAACCTCGATCACCACTGACGTACAAGCGAACCTGAGGAGTACTTAACAAATGGCTCGAAGT
>CAZKZR010000045.1:0-11362 GCA_964557245.1 uncultured Anaerolineaceae bacterium
CGGTCCAGCCGAATTCCGCGTGGTTGACCTGCGGCGCCGACTTGAGCGTCTCCGCAGGGTAATGGAGCAGAGCGTCCGACTGGTCGACGGTCAATGCGGGATCCACGGCGAGCTGCGCGCTCTCCGAGGCGCGGATGACCACTTCCTTCCAGCCCTGGCTGGCGGTGAAGTTCGAGTCTTCGAAGGCGATCTGGGCGGTGGTTCCTGGCTTCACGTCGCCGAACGGCACGTCGTAGACGGCGGCGAACCGGAGCGTCTCCAACCCTCCCTGCCCCGGCAGCAACTGCGCCTGGCTCTCGAGGGCAACGGGTTGCAGCTTCTGGCCATCGAGCGAAACGGAGAACTTCGCCGGGTACGCGGCCGTCTGTTTCTGCGCGTACGCCGCGAGCTCCTCCGGCGAGGCTTCGTCGTCGCGGTCGGTGTCGATCCGGTCCTTCTCCTGGAACGCGGGGATTTCGGCCATGTCCACGACGTAGTGCAGCAGCGCGCGGTCCTGGTAGACCTCGATGCGCGCGTAGCGGTTGGCCGTGAAGTTCCCCAGCGGGTGGGCAAGGGCGTGGCGGGCGAAGGTGGGTGTGAGGGCGAGCATCGAAATGCCGAGGGCGGCCGCGAGCCGGATCATCCAGCGATTTGCAAACGTCTTCATTTCGCCCCTCCCAGTTCTTTCAAGGCCGCCGAGGCCTCCTCGGCAAAGCGAGGATGGAACTGCGAATTGAGTTCGAGTGCAGATCCGAGGAACGATCGTGCGGCAGCGGAATCCCCTGAGGCCTTCGCGATCATCCCGGCATGGAACAGGTACAGCGGCTCTTTCGTGCCCAGCCGAAGCGCTTCCTTCGAGTAGCCTTTCGCCTCTTCAAACTGGCCCGAACGGTACAGCGCCCAGGCATACAGATCGGCCGCGGCGAGTGACGGCCGGTCTTCGTAGGCAGCCTTCGCCGCCGCCAGCGTCGCCGGGCGTGCCTGGCCGTGGTCAAGCTTGAACAGGATGAGCGTGAGGTCATTTCGGATGCCGTTCGCCTCGAACAGCTGCCCGATTGCGCCAATCAGTGCCGCCTGGCGTTCGGCTTCAGCCGTATCGCCGGCAGCGGCGGCCACATCCACCAGCGGCGCGATGAACTCCGGCGAGGGGAGCTTTGCGACGGCCTGCTGGTACAGCCCTTCGGCCTTCCTGTAGTCGCCGCGCATGGCCGCCACCCGCCCCTCGCCCGCCAGCGCCAGCGCATACTCGGGGTATACGCGGAGGGCCGTCGAAAGCTGCTTCGAAGCCGCGTCCAGGCGGCCGTTGGTCGCATACAGGTTGCCGAGTTGCACTCGAGCCCAGGCCGAATCTACCGGCGACTCCACCTTCGTCGAATCGATGGCGGCGTTCCAGAACTGGACGGCGACGTCCACGTTTCCGTAGGTCTCCGCGAACACCGCCTGCCGCGAGAAGGCGCTGAAACCCGGCGCCTTATCGAGGTACGCACGATAGGCGGCGCCGGCTTCGTCGTAGCGGCCCAGCGCCATCAGGGCGTCACCGCGGAGGGCGAGTGTTTCGGGAACTCCGGCCTTGAGCGATTCAGCCTGGTCCAGGAGCGTGAGCGCGCCGGTGAAGTCGTGCTGGGCGAGCCGGACCTGGGCCATAGCGGTGACGCTGGCGTAGGACTTCGGCGCAGCTTCAATGCCTTTGGTGGCTGCAAGCTCGGCGCGAGTCACGTCCGCCGCGTCGCCCGTCATCAGAAGCCGCTCGAGGTAGAGGCTGGTCAGCCGGTTATAGCTGAGGGAGTCGTTGGTTTCCTGGACGCGGGTCTCGAAGAAGTCGATGTTCGCGGCCAGGCGTGCTTCGTAGGCGGAGTCGACCATGGCGAGCGGCGGCGTCGAGTTGCCGCCGCCCGCCAGGTCACGCGCCAGGAGGAACGCGCCCACGACCACCGCGACAACCGGCAGGAATTCCAGCCAGAGCCGCCGCCAGCTCCAATCAGTGAAGACGTGGACCGAGCGTTGTAGTCGAGGTGCGCGTTCCATGGCGGTTCTCCTTAGCCCTGGACCGGGCTCTTGCGGCGCTGGACGTATCCAGCCGCGCCGAGGAGCATGCCGGCCGCGATCAGTCCCGCCGGCAGGGTCCAGCCGAAGCTGTTGCCGCCATCGGCCGTGGTGACGCTGCTGCCGGTGTTCGGCGGCAGCGGGGCGCTCCCGCCGCTACCCGTGTTCGGGGCAGCGAGGTATGGGAAGCTGGCGCTGAAGGCGCGGTCGTTCGCGTTCACGCCGTCGCCGATGCTGGTGTTGCCGGTGATGGCCTGCAGCGAAATGTCGATGACGTCATCCGGGAGGCCGCGCCCGTTGAGGTACCCAACCGGCTTGCTCAGGTCCACCGTCAGGATGTCCGGCAGAAGCAGGCCCGCCAGGGTGTCCGTCGCCGGGCTGCCGAGGCTGTTCAGAGCCGCCTTCACCTCATCGGTGTAGATGCCCTTGTCCCGGTCAGGGGTGTTGTTGTTGTAGGCGTCCTTCTGGTCCGCCGGGATGAACACGGTGTTGATCGCCGGCCGCGCCATGCGGTCCAGCTGCACCCAGTTCCCCAGGTTGTCCTTCTTAGAAGTGGTCGCCCAGAAACCGAGCTGCTGCGTCGGCACCGAAGGTACCTCGAACACGATCGCCGTGACGTTCGTGCCCTTGAAGGCGTCCGCGCCCGTGAACTTCAGGCCCGCCTGGAATCCGGCGAGGTCGAAGAAGAACGGGTCGTCGCGCGGCCCCACGTAGAGCTTTCGGCCGGTGCTATCGGTAATCACCGTGACGTTTGATCCGGCAGAGCTCTTGCCCTGCATGATGATGTCGCCCGAGATGTCGTTGGTAACGGCGTTCGCGCCGGTCGCCCGGCGGAGCGTGATGTCCTGGACGGCGCCAGTGCCTTCGGCGGTGAGCTTGTAGCTCACATCCGCTACTGCGTCGCCGTTGGTGTCGGCCTTCAGCTCATAAAGGGTGTCCGGGTCCAGCCGCAGCCCACCGGTATCGGCCGGGCTGGTCAGCGGGTTCACGGTGATGACGGCCGTGTAGCCGCCGGCCGATTCTCCTTTGAAGACGTAAAGGTCGTTGATGTCGCTCCGAGGAGCGGCTTTCGCCAGGGGCGAGTCGCGGTGGTCCGCGGCCATCGCCGGGAGGGCACCGAGGACGCCGACCGAAACGGCCGCGACCCCGAGCATGATTGACAGCTTGCGCAATCGCATGTGGTAGAGATTGCCTCCTGGAGATCCGCGGGCCGGTGCACCTTGGGACCCGCCGTCGGAGTTTCTTTACGGTGGGAAGCCCGGCCCTGATCACTCCAAACCTGAACGCCCCAAACAGAGATGAACTGAAACCCTGGCAGCCGCGTCCGAGCGGTTGGCCGGCGCCTTTGGCGTTTCGTACAAGAACGTTTAAACGGGCCCCTGTGGTTTTGCGAAAATTCGTTGACATCCTTCCCCGCTCGCTCAACGATCCGCTTGCCGGCTATCCGCGAGGAAGTCGAGCTCCAAGAGCCTGGTCTCAACCATCGTCCGCCTGGACCCGAGTGGCCGGTACGGATAAGGCAAGAGCACACCGAAGCGCTGTTCGCCCCGGTGCAGTCTCCCCTCCCGGACCCCCGCTCTCCGCAGCGGGGATTGTTGTTTCCGGGTACAGCTGAGGGGAACGCGCAATGCGCACGATGATGTCCGGGAAGATCCACCGGGCTACCGTCACCGAAGCGAACCTCGATTACGAAGGTTCCGTCACCCTGGACCCGGACCTCATGGATGCGGCCGGGATCCTGCCTTACGAACAGGTCGCCATCGTTGATGTGACCAACGGTTCACGCCTCGAAACCTACGCCATCAAGGGCGAACGCGGCTCGGGCGAAGTCTGCATCAACGGCGCCGCCGCCCATCTCTGCCACCGCGGCGATACCGTCATCATCATCGCCTACCAGCAGGTGAGCGATGAAGAAGCGCGGCGAATGGAACCCCGCAAGGTCTTCGTCGGCTCGGAAAACCAGTTCACGCGCATTGAAGTGGGCGTCGGGTTCGCTCACCACCCACGTCCTGCCGCCACCGTGCGGCCGCAAGAGTTTTCGCTGGCCGGCAGCCACTAAGCGTACGGAAGGGACAGCAACAATGGGACGCCTCTCTATCCATCAACTCAAGCAGTTCAAAGCCGAAGGCAGGCGCTTCGCCATGATCACGGCGTACGACTTCCCGATGGCCCGCCTCGTCGAGCAGGCCGGAATTCCGGTCATCCTCGTCGGGGACTCACTGGGTAGCGTCGTGCTTGGCTACGAAAGCACCGTGCCGGTCACCATGGACGATATCGTGTACCACACGCGCGCCGTGGTCCGCGCCACGAACAAGGCGATCGTCGTCGCCGACATGCCCTTCATGAGCTACCAGGCGAACGCCGATGAAGCCGTCCGCAATGCCGGGCGCTTGCTCCAGGAAGGCGGCGCCACCGCCGTCAAACTCGAAGGCGGCAGCCACATCGCTCCCCTGGTCCACCGCATGGTTGAAAGCGGTATTCCCGTCATGGGGCACCTTGGGCTGACGCCCCAGTCCGTGAACCAGTTCGGCGGCCACAAGGTCCAGGGCAAGACTCCCGCCGCCGCCGCCAAGCTCATCAACGACGCGCGCGCGCTCGAGGATGCCGGCGCGTTCGCCGTCGTCCTCGAGACGATCCCCGCGCCGCTCTCGCGCATGGTCAGCGAGCGAATCAGCATCCCGACCATCGGCATCGGCGCCGGCCCGCATTGCGACGGACAGGTGCAGGTGCTGCACGATATGCTCGGCATCTATGATGACCGCCGGCCGCTGAAGCATGCGAAGCAATACGCGGTGCTCGGCGAAACCATCCGCAACGCCGTCCGCAGCTACATCGGTGAAGTCGAAGGAGCCCAGTTCCCGGCGAAGGAACACTCCTTCGAAATGGACGAGGCGACCATGACGGAATTGGCCGCGGTCTGAGCGAAAACCCGTCCGGGGCCACTCAACCGGCCCCGGACACCGTCGAGATACTGGAGGTCTCGATGGCACAGTTACCTAACGACATGCGAGACGCCCGCTTCCTGCTGGACGTCGATACGCGCCCCCCGAATCCCGTCCCGCCGACGATTCTGACGACGGCCGCCGCCATGCGCCGGTGGCGGGCGGCGAACAGCGGCAGCTGCGGCTTCGTCCCCACCATGGGTTACCTCCACGAAGGTCACCTGGACCTTGTGCGCCGCTCCATCGAAGAAAATCTCCACACCGTCGTCAGCATCTTCGTCAATCCAATGCAGTTCGGGCCGAACGAGGACTTCTCGCGCTACCCCCGAGACGAGGTACGGGACCTTGCGCTGCTCAGCGCCGCGGGCGTCGACGCTGTGTACCTGCCCAGCGCCAACGACATGTACCCCGAGGGCTACCAGACCTACGTCGATGTCGAACGGGTTACCCAGCCACTCGAAGGTTCGGCTCGGCCGGGCCACTTTCGTGGCGTCACTACGGTAGTGCTGAAGCTGTTCAACGCCGTGGGCGCCGATCGCGCCTACTTCGGAAGGAAAGACGCACAGCAATTGCGCGTCGTCCAGCGCATGGCCAGGGATTTGGACCTGGGGACCGAAATCGTCCCCTGTGCCATCGTCCGCGAACCTGACGGCCTCGCGATGAGTTCGCGCAACGTCTACTTGAGCCCTGAACAGCGTGCCGCGGCCACTGTGCTCAAGCGGTCGCTGGACCTCGCCTGCGCTCAGTGGGCGGCCGGCGAGCGGGATGCCGACCGGCTTCGCGCGGCCGTCCGCGACACCATCGCCACCGAACCCCTCGCCGAGATCGACTACGTCTCCCTTGCGGACGATGCCTCGCTCGAAGAACTCCACGGGCCGGCGGAACGTCCCGCCGTGCTCTCGATGGTCGTGAAGTTTGGCAAGACCAGGCTGCTCGACAACGTTGAGCTGGTCTGAGGCACTCAATGGCACAACCGCGCCGCCGTCCGCCAAAAGCCGTCATTCCCGTAGTCATCTGGGACACGGCGTGGAAGATCGTCGCCATCCGGCGGGCCTGGCGGCTCAAGAAATACCGCTGGATCCCGGTCCTCGCCGCGAGCAGCACCGCCGGCGTTGTGCCGATAGTGTTTCTCCACAAGAACCGGGGCGCGCAACCACCCGAATCCTAGGCCGGCGGCACTCCCTGGAGTTCCGCCATCCGCTGAGAGAACAGTTTCCCGGTGGTCATCCCGCCCTCCACGGGCAGGCAGATTCCGGTGACGAAGCTCGAGGCGTCGCTCGCGAGCCATAGCGCCGCCTCCGCGATGTCGTCCGCGCTGCCGCTCCGAGGGATAGGCTGGGCCTTCGCGAACCCCATTTGCAGCATCGGGATGAGCGCCTCCGCCGCGTCCTGGTCCATCCCGCCAACGCGCCCGAAGATCGCCGTCGGTATTGCCCCCGGGGCAATGCAGTTCACGCGCACGTTGCTCTCGCCGATTTCGTTGGCGATCACGCGCGTCGCGTGGATGACCGCGGCTTTGCAGGCCGAATACATCGTCCCGCCGTAGCCCACCCCAAGCCCGGCGATGCTCGCCGTATTAATGATGCTGCCGGACTTCTGCTCCTTCATGATCGCGGCGGCGTGCTTCATCCCGAACATCACGCCCCCGAGCAGCAAGTCCACCACCTCGTGGAACATCTGCGGCGAAAGTTCCGTCACCAGCCCTTCCGCATGCCCGCGCCCGGCATTGTTGAACATGCAGTCGAGACGTCCGAACTTGTCGACCGCGTGGCGCACGGCGGCCTCGATCTGCGCTTCATCGGTGACGTCGGCGTGCCAGGCACTCGCGTTCGGGCCGAGCTCCTCGGCCATCCTTTCGCATCGAGCATCCTGGATGTCTGCCAGCACAACGCGTGCGCCCTCGCTCACGAACAGGCGCGCCGAGGCGGCGCCAATCCCGCTCGCCGCGCCCGTTATCACAGCCACCTTGCCGTCCAGTCTTCCCGCCATATGGTTCTGCCTCCAATGCTTGATTCCAGGCCGCGCGGCCGAGATCACACGTCTGCCTGAGTGGCGCGTACGAACAGTGCAGTGAGCTCCAGCGTGTAGTGCTCCACGTCCATGTCCGGGTTCCTCGCGAGTTCTGCCGCGAACGTATCCACCCCCCCACGGAGGGTGACGGCCATCACGCGCGTGTCGAACGCCCGGAACGCCCCCGTCTGCTGACCCCACGCGAACATCGCCGCTGTCCCCTCGACCAGCGGCTCGGCGTCTTCCGGTTTGTAGAACAGCTCTCCGTCCGGCTTCCGGAAATTGGAGATGATCTCCCCGATCGCCCGCGTTTCCACGCGGTGGCCGGCGATGTACGCGATGTTGGTGCGGATGTATTGCCGCAGCAGCTCCACCGGCTCTGTGACCGTCTGCAGGGTCGCCATCATTTCCGTGTGACCGGTCACGTAGAAGTGGTCCACCACCTTCTGGACCAGGTCGTCCTTGGACGGAAAGTAGTACCCGATGACGCCCTTCGAGATGCCCGCGCGCCGTGCGATCTGGGCCAGCGAGGCGTTCGCGAAGCCGACGTCAGCGATCGTCGCGAGCGCCGCCTGGATGATCTGTGCGCGACGCGCCGCTTCGATGAAGGTGGGCGATTCCCGGACGAGCGGTGAATTTTTCGTACGCACGTCCGAAACTTAGATCGAGCGAACGAACTTTGCAACCATCACGCGTGAAAGAGTTCGCCCAGCGCTTCCGCGAGCAGCGGTCGGTACTGCCGTCCAAGTTCCTCCCAGCGCTCCACCCCGTCGTCCTGGGGCGCAATCCCGGTGTCGAGGTAGCGGTCCAGGTCCTCGAACCAACCGTGCCATCCCGCGGGCAGACCCTCTTCTCCGGGAAGATCCCGCGCCGGCAGCCCGGTCTGAACGAAGGTGTACCGGCAGCCGCCGCCGTCAGGCTCAATCGCCCACTCGACGATGGTCTGGTTCCACGCGTACCGCAGCATTCGTTCGGGCTCGAGCACAACGATAATCCCGTCCATAACCCCGCCACCTATCCGCGCGAAGTCGGCGAAATACTCGCCTCCCACGCGCAGGTCCACCCTCGCGGGATACCGCATCCACGCAGCCACTTCATCCGCGTCCGTGAGGGCTCGCCACAACCGGGCGGGGGAGTGTTTCGAGCTTCGGGTCCATTTCAACGAGTAGCAGCGTGAGACCTGACCGAGTTCATCGTTCATTTGGGGTTCCTGTCCATGTGTTCTTCGAGTCGATCGAGGGCGTCCGTCCAGAATCTCCGGTAGCGCCCCAGCCACGTGTCCATCTCCTGCAATGGCCGTGGATCCAGGCGGTAGATGCGGGACTGACCATCCACGGTTGAGGTCACCAGGCCGGCTTCCCGCAGCACCTTGAGGTGATGGGAGATGGCGGGTTGCGTGAGGTCGAAGAGGCGCACCACTTCGTTCACGCTTCGCGGCTCGGTGGCGAGCGCTTCCAGGATGCCGACGCGCACTGGGTCAGCCAGGGCCTGAAATGTATTCATGTACACTTATATAAACAGACTTTAATCAATAGATCAAGCCTCCACCTGTGAAAGTGTGGTTGAATCTGCCGCACCTCAGCTGCAGGAGTCGCTGTGTGACCCCTTACGAACGCATCGACCACGCCATCGATGAAGCCAGCGGTGCGCTCCGCGGGCTCAGCCTCGAAATCCACTCCCACCCGGAGCTCAACTTCGAAGAACACCACGCCCACAAAGTGCTGACCGACTACCTGGACGGCGAAGGCTTCGAAGTGGTGCGGGGCGCGTACACCATGCCAACTGCGTTCAAGGCCGTGGCCGGGAACGGCGGACCGACCATTGCAGTTATCTCTGAATACGACGCCCTGCCGGTTATTGGGCACGCCTGCGGTCACAACCTCATTGCGATCGCCGGCATCGGCGCGGGGGTCGGCCTGCGGGCTGGGCTCGAAGGTGTCCCGGGCACCGTGGTCATTCTCGGCAGCCCCGCTGAAGAAGGCGGAGCCGGCAAGCAGATCCTGATCGAACAGGGCGCATTCAACGGCGTCGATGCTGCCCTGATGGCGCACCCGGCGCCCGCGGATAGCGCCACGCCGAAGGTCCAGGCGCTACAAGCTCTCAAAGTCGAGTATTTCGGCAAGAACGCCCACGCGGCCGCCATGCCGTGGAACGGCGTGAACGCGCTCGATGCCCTGGTCGCCGGGTATAACGCCGTTTCAATGCTTCGTCAGCAGATAAAGCCAACCGACCGCGTCCACGGCATCTTCACGGACGCCGGGCTCAAGCCAAACATCATCCCCGATTACACCGCTGCCGATTACTACGTCCGTTCGGCAACCATGGCCGAACTTGCGGACCTCAAGGCGAAGGTCCAGGCAGCGCTCGAATCCGGCGCCCTGGCCACCGGTTGCCGTGCCGAAGTCACCTGGGTTGGACGCGCCTACACCGACCTCGTATCGAACGACCCGCTCGCCAGCCGCTACTGCGCCCATATGGAAGAACTCGGCCTCCCCGTCGGCAAGATCCCCTGGTTCGGGGCCAGCACCGACATGGGCAACGTCAGTTACGTGGTGCCGACAATCCACCCGATGTTCGGCATCCCCTGCGACCCGCTGAACGCGAATCACACCGCGCCGTTCACTGAAGCGGCCGCGACCGAGGAAGCGCACGAGCGCACCATCCGCGTCGCCAAGGCCATGGCCCGCGCCGCCTACGATGCCATCTCCCAGCCGGCGCTGCTTCAACAGCTAAAGCAGGACTTCGCCGCGAACGTGCCCGAACCGGGCGACCCGCTCCGTTAGATCCCCAACCGCCGGTCATTCTCCGCCCACGCCACGTCGTTCAGCGCCATCAACCCCCCCGAAACGAGCGAGTGCCCACCCAGGAGCACCGGGATGGGAGCCTCTGCCGCGGCTTTGGTGAACCGGCGAAGAAACGGTTCCCGTATCTCTTCCCATGCCAGCAGGTCGCTCTGGAATCGGTCTTCGCGTGACGGCTCTATCCCGAGGTGCGCTTCAATCACCCGGGTATCGATGACGGCGCCATCGCCCAGTTCCGCCATCCGTTGGAAGAACCGCTCGACACCCACCTCTTCGATCAGGAAGCCCAGCACGCTGCGCGCGCGATAGTCCGGCGGCGCCGTGGCCAGTCCCCGCTCCTCCGCGAACAGTCGCACCCGGCAGGCCGTTTCTCGCTCCAGGTACTGCCATGCCTGGCTTCCCCCCACGCGGCCGGCAACCACCACCTGCCTCGTCCGGTCACAGAGCAGCGGCATGAACGCCCGGTACCTCGCGGCGGCGGGCGCGGCCGGTTGGGTCGCTTCCGCCAGCTCCGGCGCCAAACCCTCCGCCAGCGAGAGCACCGCCAGGTCGCTGGGCGTATCCAGGTCGAACTGTGTCGCCGTCGTCCGGGGCAGGATGATCGAGGCGAGGCCCGCCTCGTCTCGTAGCCGGCGTGGCAAAAGATTGTCCCGGGGGAAGTCGCCGCAGCGTTCTATCGCTTCGCCGGGGGTCCAGGCCGTCAGGTCGGCCGAAAAGAAGTTGTTGGTTACGAAGCGAGGCTCTCGCGATTCGAGCTGCTCCACTACCAGGCGAAACTCATCCACCCCCAGCAACGGCACCGATCCAGACCCCATGGTCGCCGGTTTCTGCAGCCCGTAGCGCGCCACCACGCCCCGCAGCCGCTCCGCGAAGCTGAACGGTTCGCCCGGGCGGTCGGCGTCCACCAGCAGGCCCGGAAACGTCGGCGCGAACTCCCCGGGCGAATCAGTTGCCACAATGACCGCCTCGAACCCCGCACTCAGGGCCGATCGAGCGGTGTTGCGAGCGGCCGCTATCCGCGCCCGCGCGAGCATCCTCTCTGCCTTCCCTTCGCCGGTGCCTCCGTGGAAGACGACAAGGACGGGACGTTCAAACACCCGACAAGCGTATCCCCGGGCCTGCGTCAACGCACTCTGCTCAGCGTGGTTGGAAAAGCTCCACCGGGTTCCCCGATGGGTCGTCACAAACCACCTGGCTCCCGCCGGGCCCGCTCACCATGCTGCTCCGAAAGGGGACGCTCGCGGCCAGCAGCCGTGAGACCACCGCCTCGATGTCCCGCACCTCGATGACGAGCCGGTTCCAGCCGCCCGGAGCGGGTTGCCGTCCATCAGGCATCGCCTTCGCTGCGGAGGATCGCGGGCCGCTCAGCCACAGAGCCAGGTCTCCGTAGCTGACCAGCGCAAAGGCCGGTCCCATGTGGTCTTCCAGGTCGAAGCCGAGCAGTTCGGTGTAGAACGTCACCGCTGCGTCCACGTCATCAACGAGGTACCGAATCGTCGCCATGAGGCCCGCCCTCCGGGGAAAATCTTGCGCCGCGGGGGCAGGTCTGCTGCCTATACTACGCAGGTGGTGAGGGCAGAGTACCCG
>CAZKZR010000046.1:0-11348 GCA_964557245.1 uncultured Anaerolineaceae bacterium
CAGCTCGGTCGTCTGTTTTTCGCTGGGGTGGTCAAAGCAGGGGAGCCAGTACCTGGTGTCCTCGTCCTGGCATTGCGTCCACACCTGCACAGGCTTGTCGGGATAGCCCTCATCGGGCGTGATGAAGTACATGCCGATGCGGGGCGTCGCCGAGTAGGTAATGCCGACAGGCAGGTCCTGTCCGCGTTTGCGGCCGGGTCCGAGGTCCACTCGCAGCTTTGCGCCGTCGTACGTGAATTCGGCAGGCTTCCTGGCAACGGTCACCGCCGAGATCTCCATGTCGATGGCATCAAACACCGCGAAGCGGCTGTCGTCATTCAGCGGCGCCACCGTGTGCGTCGCCGTACCCGCGACTTGCTTGTTGGGCAGGTCGAGCTTGATGTCGATCTTGATGTGCTTGACGTCGACGGTACGGTCCCTGGTCCAGACAGGTTTGTCGCCCGGAAGAGCGTGGGGCGGCGTATCGCTGTCTTCCCACGACCGTGAGCAGCGGATGCGTTCTCCGTAGAAAGACATGACCAGCCCTCGCTTTCAGTCCGCCGATCCTAGCGCCCGGGAAAGGTAGCCGCGAAGAAAGCGGTCAGCCCGCGTGGGATTTGAGCCAGTCGAGCACTTCAGTGCCGTGCGAATCCGGCTTCACCTTTGGCCACACGCGGGCAACCCTCCCATCGGGGTCAATGATGACCGTGGAGCGGATGATGCCGTCGTACGTCTTTCCGTACATACTCTTGGTTCCCCACGCACCGTAGTCCCTGGCCATCTGGTTACCCGTATCGACCAGTAACGTGAAAGGCAAGTCGTACTTAGCGGCAAACTTCTTATGGGAAGCCTCGCTATCACCACTCACACCGAGCACTGTCGCGCCCAGTGCCTTTAGCGCGCCAAAGTTGTCGCGGAAGTTGCACGCTTCTCTGGTGCACCCGGGAGTGTCATCTTTCGGGTAGAAGTAGATGACAGCCCAGTTTCCTTTGAGGCTGCTCAACGAAACAAGCTGGCCTGCCTGATCCTTCAATGTGAAGTCAGGGGCGATGCTGTCGACGGCCAGGAACGGCATGCAGGAACCTCGCCACACAAAGTGTATGGCGATCTTACGATCGTTCGGCCGTGTTTGTTACCCGGAAAGCTTCTGAGCAAGTGCTAAAAGTCCGACGTCGGGAGGCGGATGCTGACGAGCGACAACCTCGCTCAGCGGCACCTCAACCGATTTTCCGCCCTGGCGGCCAATCATCATTCCGGAACGCCCGGCGATGAGAGCTTCTACTGCCATTGCTCCGGCTTCCGAGGCAACCAACCGATCGCGCATAGTTGGCCTTCCGCCGCGCTGAATGTGACCGAGCACGACGACGCGGTACGGATGACCGAGGGCCTTGCCGACCTGCTCACCCACTGCGAAGGCGCCCCCGGCTTCATCGCCTTCACCGACGACGATAATATGGCTGCGCTTTCCTCGGTCGATGGATCCGCGGAGCTGGTCAATCAGATCCTCGATCTCCGCGTGCGCTTCAGGGACAACCACGCCAGCGGCGCCACCAGCGACGGCGGTGTGCAGAGCGATGGCCCCGCTCGTCCGCCCCATGACTTCCACAAAGAACATCATGCCGGTCGATTCGCTCGTGTCCCGGACCTGGTCGATGGCGAGCAAGGCCGTATTGACCGCCGTATCGAAGCCGATCGTTTCATCGGTTCCGTAGACATCGTTGTCGATGGTCCCGGTAATACCGGCCACAGGCACTCCGCATTCGTCCTGCAAAGCCAGGGCACCTCTGAAGCTCCCGTCACCCCCGACGACAATGAGCGCGTCCACGTCCTGCGACCGCATTTGTTCCGCTGCGGCTCTTCGGACCGCGGCATCAAGGAATTCGGGGCAACGGGATGTCCCGATCATCGTGCCGCCGCGCTGGATGATGTTTCCGACGGCGCGGTCGTCCAATTCGATGAATTCGCCGGTCACGAATCCAGCGAAGCCGTCGAGATAACCAGCGACGGTCAGCTGGTTTCCGATTGCGGTACGCACAGCGGCGCGCACAGCGGCATTCATGCCTGGCGCGTCGCCGCCGCTGGTCAGAATCCCTATTCGCTTCATGGCTTTACTGTGCAGGTTTGCATGCTAACGGAGCAACGGGTCTGAATGGGTCAGGCTTGTCCTCCGTTGCCCTGGAGGTCGGCGGATTCGTAGCATCGGATGGTGCTTCAACGGTTGGCAACCTCGCCACGGAACCGCTTCTGGCTGGCTGGTGCGGGCGTTGCCGCGTGCGTGGTTGCAGCCGGAGTCGCCGTAGCGGCGTTTAGCGGAAGCCACGATCTACCGGCCGCGCCCGCCGCAACTCCTACAGCCAGCTCGACTTCATCGGCAACCAGCTCCCCAACGCCGACCGCGGAACCGTCTGCCACACCGATAGCGCACGCCGGGATCCTGGATGGAATGCCGATGACCGACGAAGAGTCGGCATTGCGTAAGGATCAGTTGCCGATCGCCGTGATGCTGGACAACACCGCCAACGCGAACCCCCATGCCGGCTTGATGTTCGCCGATGTGGTTTACGAGGCGTTCGTGGAGGGCGGGATCACTCGGCTGATGGCCGTCTACTGGCGGCAGGACGCGACGCGCATCCTGCCGATTCGGTCGGCCCGCACGCCCTTCGTGAACTGGGTTGCCGAACTCGGCGCCATGTATGCGCATGCCGGCGGAGCTGTCACGGATAACGAGGCGGACGCCATCGGCCAGATTTTCGAGCTCGGGATTAAGGACCTGAACGCGTTTTCCCCCGTCTCCAGCAACTACTACTACCGCGACCAAACCCGCTCCGGCCCGTATGACCTGGCCACGAGCACCGCGTATCTGCGTGAAGCGGCTTCCCAGCTTGGGTTTTCAGGCGCACCGGTCGCGACGGCCTGGTCCTTCCGCGAACCCGGGACCCCATTGCCGCCCGGGGCGCCCGCGGCTGGCATCGAGGTGGATTTCAGTGGGCGGCTGTCCGCCTGGCAATACATCCAATGGAAGTGGGATCCAGTCGCGCGGCGCTACCTGCGCTTCCAGTTCGGAGGGCCGCAGGTGGATGCCGATACTGGCCAACAGCTCGGCTTCGCAACGGTCATCGTGATGCGGGTGCCTTCGCGCGTGGTCGACGAATCAGGTCATGTTCTCCTTGACCAGGTCGGCACAGGCCCTGCCACGGTGTTTACGGGCGGTCAGGCGTACGAAGGCAGCTGGAAGAAGGATTCCCGTACCGGCCAGACGGTCTTCCTCACGCCTCGCGGCGAGGCAATGGTGTTTGAGCGCGGCCCCGTGTTCATCGAAGCGATTGGGGAACAGAGCACGTTCGAGTACGCCGCGAATGCGAAAGACCTGCGTGACCTACCTGCTTACGAACCGCCGGCTCCCGGGCTGGGACCGGTTGAGACGCCGGAAGACACTCCCGCGCCCACCGAGATGCCTACCCCGGCCAAAACGCCTGTTCCGACGGCCACCCGGGGGCCCGTCTCGCCGTCACCCAGCGCGGCGCCTTCGGCGAGTGTCCCGGCGAGTACGCCGACGGCCGTGCTGGGCAGCGCGACCGCCCCGGCACCCGCAACGCCGTCAGGCTCGATCACCGTGACCAACTGACGCCGGAATGTTTACAGCTAATGCGGATTATGGCCGTTGGTCCGGACACAGACGTGCCCGGATGGGTCCATTGGTGCGGTGCAGAGCGGGCACGGCGGCCGTCCCGCGGCAACGACCTGCCCAATTACCAGGCGCAACTCATGCGCGCGGGCATAATCGAAGTTCATCGTTAGATTCGTCGTGTCCGCTGCGTCGTCCGGACCGTCGGCCGCAATGAGCACGACGCGGCGGTCTTCGTGGTCAACTCCCATGGAAAGCTGGGCGAGGCGGAATTCATGGGTTGTGTTCAATGGAAAAACGGGTGGTTCGGGGGTGTCATCGGGCGGCGCCGGAACGTACCGGTAGTCCTGGTCCTTGAGGACGTTCTCGATCGCCTCTCCGAGTGCTACCAATTGTTCTTTTTCGAGCCAGAGCGTGGCGGTTTCATCCCGCTCATTCATGGCGCGTAATCGGAACCGGCGCTGGCCGGGCTGGCCGATGGCTTCGGCAGTGATGTAGGCGATCGGACCAAACGGGCTGGGCTCTGGCATCTGGGGATCGTAGGCCAGCCGTGCGTTTCCGTCCCTCGAACTCGCTGACGAAGCGAGTGTGAACTGGATCACACTCCAAAAGATGTTGTTTACGTGGGTTGATGGAGGCGATAAATTCACGAAACGAAACGATTTCCAGCGCTTCGCGACACGTTTTGTCGCGTTTGAAGAGCACCATGGTTCATGACGGGGCCTGAGCAGGACCTCGAACCTGGTGGCGGGAAGGAGCGGCCATTGACTGAACAAACCCGGCGAGCAACCCGATTGATGCGCATTCGCGATGTCCTGTCGCGACGCGGAAACGTGAGTTGCGCGGAGCTTGCCGATGAACTCGGTTACAGCCAGCGCACCATCCAGCGAGATATCGCCGCGCTGGAAAGCGAACTCGGCGTACCCCTTGTCTATGAGGGCCGTCGCTGGAAGCTGATGCCCGGGGCGAAGCTTGTTTTCGGCCCGGTGCGACTCACCCTGCAAGAGGCTCGGGCGATGTACTTCGCCACGCGTCTGATGCTTCGCTCAGCCGACGAACGTGACCCGGACGGCATTTCGGCACTCGAGAAGGTCGCGGAAGCGCTTCCTCCGGGACTGGCGGCCCACATGCAGCGCACCGTAGAGGAGTACAACCAGCTGCCCAAGAATACTGGGTATATCGAGACACTCCGCCGGCTCACGGAGGCGTGGGCAGCGAACCACACGGCGACTATTAGCTATCGCTCGGCGAACTCCGCGAACGCTCGGACGACCGACCTCGATCCCTACCTCCTGGACCACACGCAGAGCGGGACGTACGTGGTGGGTCACAGCTCGGAGCATGGGGAAATCCGTGTTTTCAAGCTTGACCGCATTCTCGATGTGGATGTCACGCAGCACGAGTTCGACCCGGGTGATGTGGAGAAGATCGCGCATCAACTGCGTCAGAGCTGGGGCGGCGTCGTTTTCGGGGAGATCCAACACCAGGTGACGATCGATTTCGGCTCGGCGGTGGCATCACGCATTCGTGAGAGCTACTGGCACCCGAGCCAGCAGCTGGAGGACCTGCGGGACGGCGGTGTCCGCCTCCGGGTCAGCCTGCCAAGCCTCCTCGAGATTACACCGTGGGTTCGCGGCTGGGGACCCGAAGCGGTCGTCGTAGAACCCGCGGAGTTGCGGGACGAAATTGCGACATCGCTGGCCGCCGCAGCCGCCAACTACAACACGCGGTGAGTGCGTAAACTGGCGGAACTGTGTCTACGCCTTCCCCACTGACTGAGCGTCGCAACAACATCGCCAGGACCTGGGACCTTTCGCGCGGAGTGGTCATCGCCGCAGCGGGAGTCCATGTCCCCATCCCGGGCACTGACCAATACCACGAATTCCACGCCCATCCCGAGTTCACCTACCTTTCGGGCGCGCGGGAACCAGGCACTGTCGTCTGCTTTGACGCGACGGAAGGATGGATGATCTTCGCTCCCACCGCAGGTCTCGAGGACCGGGTCTGGGTTGGGGAAGGTGTGGACCTCGACGTGCTGGGTGCATCTTCCGCGTTGCGCGTGCGGCCCATCGCCGAACTGGGGGCCTGGCTGGAAGCTCGCCGAAGTGAGACCGTGGCCGTCCTGGGCAACCACGACATCGTTCACCAGCCCCGGGCGTACGAGCTGGAAAGCTGGAACGCCCTGGAACTCTCCCTCGATGAATCGCTCGCCGCGCGCCTCTCGGAGCAGGTTTCAGATTCCCGCCGGGCGAAGGACCCGGCCGAGATTCGCTTCATGCAAGCCGCCGCCGATGCGTCTCGTTCCGGGCATGTGTATGCGATGCGCCACGCCTTCGCAGGCATGACCGAACGGCAGCTTCAAATCGAAGTCGAGGCCGAATTCTTCCGCCAGGGCGCTGAGCGCACGGCTTACGGGTCAATCGTTGGCGCTGGTTCGAACAGCGCGGTGCTGCACTTTTCCCCGACACATCGAGCGATGCAGGCTGGGGAGTTGGTACTCATGGACGCTGGCGCCGAACACAACAGCTACGCGAGCGATGTCACCAGGACATTTCCGGTCAATGCTCGCTTCGAAGGTGTCCAGCGGGACCTTTACCAGCTTGTGCTCGACGTCCAGGGCGCAGCCATCGCGACCGCCCGTCCGGGTGTGGAGTACAAGGAGTTGCACCTCGCGGCTTGCGGGCAGATCGCCCAGGGACTCGTGGATCTGGGCTTGATGCGTGGAACAGCGGAGGACCTCGTCGAGCGCGACGCTCATGCGCTCTTCTTCCCTCATGGGCTTGGCCACATGCTGGGGCTGTCCACGCACGACGCGGGGGGCTGCCTGGCCGGCAGGACGGCGAGCGACCGGTTCGGCCTGAAGTGGCTGCGGGCCGACCTTCCGCTCCAGCCCGGCTACGTGGTCACCATCGAGCCCGGCATCTATTTCATCAAGGCACTCATCGAGGATCCCGCCCGCCGGCAGCAGTTCGCGGACTGCGTGGATTGGTCCAAGGTTGATGCCCTGCGCGATTTCGGGGGAATCCGTATCGAAGACGATGTGCTGATTACCGAGGAAGGCAGTCGCGTCCTCACTGCCGCCATTCCCAAGTCCATCGACGAGATCGAGACGTTACGCTCGGAGGCCACCCACGCGTGACAAAGCCATACGAGAACCTGACCCTGGCGCAGGTCGCCGCCTTTCCGCGCCCGGGCACCGTGGCGCCCGGCCGGCTGGAATTCACGCCGGACGGAAAGGCGGTCACGTACCTCTTCAGCGAAGACGGCAGCCTCGTTCGAAGCCTCTGGCGCTACGACGTGGAATCCGGCGAAAGACGGGTGATCGCCGGCCCGCCTCCGGCTTCCACGGACGAATCCACCCTTTCCCGTGAGGAGGAGCTGCGACGGGAGCGTGCCCGGCTTCGTGAGCTCGGCGTCACTGACTACCAGTTCGCTGAGAAGTCACCGCAGCAGGTGCTGCTAGTTCCGGGCGGCGGTCGACTTTGGGTCAGCGTCGCCGAGGGCGAGCTTGTCGAGATCGAGGGTTCCCACGGAGCGATCGATCCACATCTCAGCCCAGACGGCTCCCAAGTTGCTTTCGTCCGCGATGACGAATTGTGGGTGATGGACGTTGCCGGCGGCAGTCCTCGGCGCCTGACCAGTGGTGCAGAGCCGGGGCTAAGCAACGGACTCGCCGAGTTCATCGCGCAGGAGGAACTGGACCGCGACCGAGGATTCTGGTGGAGCCCGGACGCCAAGAAGATCGCCTTCATCAAAGCCGATAGCCGCCATATCAAGGATTACACCATCGTCCACCAGGGCAAGAGCGAGGTGGACAACGAGCCGCACCGTTATCCATTCGCAGGGGAACCCAATGCGCTGCTCGAGCTCGGTGTGGTAGACCTCCAGACTGGCGCTACCACCTGGATGGACCTCGGAGCGGAAACCGATATCTACATTGCACGGGTAGGCTGGCGGCCCGAGGGCGTGCTGACGTGCCAGCTACTCTCACGAGACCAGCGGACGCTCAAACTGCTCGCCTTCGATGGCTCTGGAGCTTCGTCTCCGTTGCTGGAAGAACGCCAGGAACCGTGGCTCAATCTCCAGGATGACCCGGAGTTCTTGCATGACGGCGGCTTCCTGTGGCTCAGTGAGCGGACGGGATTCAACCACATCTACCGCTATTTCCCCGATGGTTCGTGCAAGGCGCTGACGTCGGGCGACTGGATGGTGACTCGGCTCGTACGCGTGGACGAAGCCAGCGGCATGGTGTACTTCGTCTCGACGAAAGACTCAGCCCTCGAACGGCACCTCTACTCAGTGCCGCTCGACGGCGGCCAGGTCGTCCGCATCACCGAGGAACGCGGCGTGCACGGCATTGGCATGGCGAAGGACTGCTCGCGGTTCATCGACTTTTCCACGGCGCGCGGCCATGGGGCGCACGTTGCGATTCGCCGCACGGACGGGACTCTTGAGCGCGTGATATTCGAGCAGTCTCAGACTGCCGATGACCTGGGCCTCGTGCCGCCGGAGCTCACGACAATCGATGCCGCCGATGGGACCACGATGCACGCGGCCATCTACAAACCGCCCGTGCTCGAACCCGGGAAGCGCTACCCGGTCATCGTCTCCGTTTACGGTGGCCCCCACGCACAACGGGTGCTGGAAGAGTGGGGTATGACGGTGGATCTGCGGGCGCAGTACCTCGCCCAGCACGGCTATGTGGTCCTGAAGGTAGACAATCGCGGGAGTGCGAACCGAGGGCTCGCGTTCGAGGCAGCGATTGCCGACCGCATGGGTACCGTGGAGGTCGACGACCAGGTCGCGGCCGTCCGCGCCCTGGCGAAGCGCCCCTATGTCGATGGCAGCCGGGTCGGAATCTACGGCTGGAGCTACGGCGGCTACATGACATGCATGGCGCTGATGCGCGCCCCGGACGTCTTCAAAGTTGGAGTCAGCGGCGCTCCGGTGACGGACTGGGACGGCTACGACACGGGCTACACCGAGCGCTACATGGGGACGCCCCAGTCCAATCCTGAAGGCTACAAAGACAGCTCCGTCCTCACCCACGCGGCGAAGCTCAAAGGGAAGCTGCTGTTGGTGCACGGCATGGTGGACGAGAACGTCCAGTTCCGGCATACCGCCCGCCTCATCGTCGCGCTCACCGAAGCGAACAAGGACTACGATCTGCTCGTGTTCCCCGAAGAACGGCACATGCCCCGCGATGCGAAGGGACTCGAGTACCAGGAACGGCGCGTGCTCGAATACTTCGAAAAGAACCTCTAGCCGGCGGTTTTGGCTGTGCTGTCCGCCAGCCTCGCGCCGGTGGCCGGGTCGACTTCGAACGGGCCGGGCAGGTCCAGCTCCTTCGCGTACTCCCGGATCATCGGGAGCACTTCGGATCCCATCAGGCGAAGGCTGCGCATCGTGTCGTCGTGGGTCATGGCGCCGTCGCCGTCCCAGATCATGATCGTCCCGGGCCGCACGTTCTCCAGGGCGATCCGGAGTTCCTTCAGAACGGTTTTCGGCGTGCCGGCGATGATGCCGCGCTTCGCTCGCTGGTCTTTGTAGCTACCAGGCGTAAACCCGGTGGTCGACAGCCCGCGGCCGGCCAGGTTCGCCCGCGAAGAAATTGTCGGCAGCATGTTGTTTCGGTTGGTCAGGCCGGGCAGCGCCTGCAGCCATGGCTTCACCGTCCCCTGGTTGCCCTCGAGGAAGGGGTTGCTCGGGCCTTGCAGCAGCTTCTCCGCGGTCTCTTCGGCCAGTTCGTCGGTCTCGTCGACGTGCAGCTTCACCATGTAGCCGTAGTTCTGCGGGCCTGCCTCGTAACCGTTGTCGTTGGCTATCTGGCGGTAGATTTCGAAGCACTGACGGGTCGGCTCTTCATCGGTGGCGGTCATGATGTATGGGAATCGGTGGCGGGCCGCCCACTCCAGCGTGTTGTAACTCAGCACGCCCGGCACCCAGATCGGCATGTGAGGCTTCTGGTACGGCTTCGCCCAGGGGTTCACATAGCGCAGCTGGTAGTGCTTTCCCTCCCATCGAAAAGGGCCTGGATCAGTCCAGGTCTTGACGATGAGATCATGGGCTTCCTGGAAGCGTTCCCAGTTGAAGGGCGTTTGGGCGTTGTGGGACAGGCTCTCCCGGCCGGTTCCCCGCACCCAGCCACTGATGAGCCGCCCCTTGGAAATCACGTCGATCATCGCCAACTCTTCGGCGAGGAAGATGGGATCGCTGCGAACGGCGAGCAGGTTCCCGAGGAGGACGATCTTCGCCTTTGTGGTGATGCGGGCGAGGATCGAGGCTTCGATGTTGCAGACGCTGCCCATGGTGAACGGCGTGGAGTGATGCTCGTTCAGCATCAGGCCGTCGAAACCCATCGCTTCGGCGGTCAGCTTCTCGTCGAAGTAGCGGTTGTAGAGACCATGAGCGATCTCCGGATTGTAATCGCCATTACTGAGGACAAGGTCGGTCAGTTCTTCCTTGCCCGCGCCGTAGAAGGCGGCCGCAGGGTCCTGGTAGGGCCGTTCGGTGAAGTGCCCGATGAACATGGACGTCCTCCTTGGGTCGGCTAGTTCGCGCCTGGCACGGAAATGAGTGCGGCGAGTTCGGCGGGATGTTCGAGTTCGAGGAAATGCCCGCCGCCGCGGATTAGATGGACAACGGTTTGGGGCAGTATTTGCCGGTACTGTTGGGCGGTGGCCGGCGGAATAACGCGATCGGAATCGCCCCAGACGACGGTCACGGGCAGTTCAACCGCGCCGCGAAGCGCCTCAGGGAGTTCGTACGAGTACATGTAGGGCTTCCATGAGACGCGGGCGATGTTCTCCCGCGCAGCGTCCAGGCGCGGCCGAAGTGCTTTGACATCGGGGAACTGCGATTCGAAGTTTTCGGGGTTGGCGAAGCCGGCGCGGAGATACTCGATCGGGTCTTCGAGCACCTGGTCCAGAATGAATCCGGCGTCCGGCTTTACTCCTGCCGGGGCGGAGAGCACCAGGGCGGCGAGTTCGGGGTGGGCGAAGGCAGCCATCTCAGCGGCGACCCAGCCGCCGAAGCCGCAGCCGACAAGGGTGTAGTCACGAATCCCAAGGTGCCGCATTGCGTTCAGCACGATGGCGGCGAGGTCGCGGGGGTGACGAGCCCACTCGGCCCTGCCGGATTCACCGAAGCCGGGCATGTCCGGGGCGAACACCGTGAACCGCGACGCGAGCGCTTCGTGGAGCGACGTCCACCCGAACGGGCCAACGTCGTGGTGAAGCAGGACGAGAGGCGGCCCCGAGCCGGCGGTCATCAGGGACAACGGGCCGTGCGGCAGGTTGAGGACCTCGATGTTCGGGGCTTCGGTAGCGGGTGTCATGCCGCCGCAACTCTACGGCTGCCGGGCGGGGTTGGGTACTGCTCGACCCAACTCCGCCCGTGCAGATCCCGCTAGTTGGTCCCGTCTTTGGCGACCTGAGGCCCGTAGCGCTTGTACGGCATTGGAGTGCCGGAGGGGGAGGGCGAAGCGGAAGGCGTTGCGGAAGCTGAGGGCGACGCGGTGGGCGACCCCGGCGCAGCCGCGGTGCCTTCGCCACCGGCGAGGACTCCCATGTCCAGTGAGAAGCTTCCACCGCTCGCGATATGTCCGGTTACCAGTTGGCCGACACCGGTTTGAAGCACGAAGCCGCCACCGCCCATCGTTGTCCCGGCGCCGGTCTCCGCGTTATAGGAGGCGTCGTAACCGCCGCCGGTCTGTGCCCAAACAGTGGCCGCGGCGCTCATGGCC
>CAZKZR010000047.1:0-11150 GCA_964557245.1 uncultured Anaerolineaceae bacterium
CGTGCTTCAGCACAACCTGTCAGCGGTGGGCGCCTTCGACGCCGCGAGCGGCGAGACGGACGAAGGACGCGAACTGCGGGCCACAGTGTCTTGGCTCGATTTCGACGGCGCGTTTGAAGGCGAGATCGATGGGATCCCAGTCCGGGCGCTGACTCGGCTGGCAGCGCTATTACATGACGTCGCCAAGCCGGCGACGGCGACCTTCGAGGATGGCCGGCTCCGATTCCCGCGCCACGGGCCGCGCGGGGCCGAATTGATGCGGGAGCGGCTGCCAGAACTGAACTTCGGACCGGCGGCGACTGACTTTGTCGCGCGGATCATTCGTTATCACCTGCGGCCTGGCGAGTTGATTAAGAACTGGCCTGTGACTGACCGGGCGGTACGGAAGTTTGTCAGCGACCTGAACGGCCATGTTTTGCCGCTGATGCTGGTCAACCTGGCGGACGGCTGGGCTACGCGAGGCCCGACGTACACCCGCGAGAACTTCCGGCGGCATTGCACCTTTGTGAACTACGTGGCGGCACGAGCGTTTGCGGCGAGCGAAGAGGGAGAACCACCGCTGGTGACCGGCGACGACCTGATTCAGGAGCTTGACCTGCCCGGTGGACGCTTGTTGGGGGCTGTCCTAACATCGGTTCGCCGAGCCCAACTCGAAGGGGCCGTTTCGACGAAGCCCGAGGCACTTGCGCTGGCACGCTCGGTCCTGGAGACCCTGGACGCCGCAGAGTAGAAGGCCGCCGGGCCTTCGAGCAGGAGTTCCCACCCATGACCGCAATGTGGCAGGTGATTTTCTACACCGGTTTCGCGGTGATCGCCTTCTACTTTTTCCTCCTCCGACCGGTGCTTCAAGACCAGAAGGCCCGCCGAAAGGCAGTGCGCCAGCTGCAGGTGGGGGATGAGATTGTGACGACGGGCGGGATCATCGGTGAGGTAAAAGACGTCATCGTGCCCGTGGATGGACCGACGGAGTTGATTATCGAGATCGCGCCGGGTGTGCGAGTCCGCGCGATCACCGATTCCGTGCTCCGGCGGTTGAGCACGTTGGAACCCGAGGAATCACAATCAACATCTGCCGAGGCAACTCCCGGCGAGGTATCTCACACCAGTGCGTAGTACCACCAACGTCCTCATCTTCCTGTTCGTCGTGGCGCTGACCACGTTCAGCACCATCGCCATCTGGCCGAGCCAGCCAGAGCGGTACCTGCCCGGGGACTTCTGGCCACAGGGCCAGGGCATCAAGATCGGCAGCTGGGAACGGGAGACGATGCGGCTCGGGCTGGATTTGCGCGGCGGTGCGTATCTGGTTCTTGAGGCCGATCCGCCCGACGACTACCAGGGCGACCTCGGGGAAGCGCTCAACGGCGCGAAGGACGTGGTGGAGCGCCGCGTCAACGAGTTCGGCGTGAGTGAGGCGGAAATCCAGAAGACCAGCGGCAACCGGATAAGCGTCCAGGTCCCTGGCCTAACTCTGACCGAAGCGCAGGACCTTATCGGCAAGACGGCTTCGCTGAAGTTCATGGTTTATGACGATAACCAGCAGCTCGTCCAGGCAACCGGCGTAATCGATGGTAAGACGGTGGCGATGACCGGCTCTGACCTGAAGAACAACACGTATCCGGCGCGCCAGGGGACCACCTTCGCGGTCGTCTTCGAAACGACGGGACAGGGCGCGAAGCTGATGCAGCAGATCACGACGAAGGCGCTGCAGTACCCAAGCAGCGACCCCCGCAACTACCTGGTGGTCATGCTCGACGAGACTGTGCTCTCGCAGGCCGCGGTCCAGGGCGTGATTTCGACGAACGGTCAGATCACCGGCCAGAACAGCTTCTCCGACGCGAAGAACCTTTCTAAGCAACTCAACGCCGGCGCGCTGCCCATCCCGCTGAAGATCGTGCAGAGCTCCGAAGTGAGCGCCACCCTCGGCGAAGATTCAGTGCTGGAATCCGTTCGCGCCGGCCAGGTTGGCCTCATCGCGGTCATGCTGTTCATGATCCTGTACTACCGTCTCCCAGGTCTGCTGGCGTCCGTGGCGTTGCTGGTCTACACGTCGATCACGCTGATGGTGTTCAAGCTCTGGCCCGTGACGCTGACGCTCTCCGGCATTGCGGCGTTCGTGCTTTCGATCGGTATTGCCGTGGACGCGAACATCCTCATCTTCGAGAGAATGAAAGAGGAGTTACGGCGGGGGCGAACGCTCAATGCGGCGATCGACATCGGATTCCGGCGCGCCTGGACGTCGATTCGCGACTCGAACGTCTCCACGCTCATCACCTGCTTCATTCTCTTCTGGTTCGGCAACCAGTTCGGAGCTTCGGTGGTGAAGGGATTCGCACTCACGCTCGCAATCGGCGTCGGTATCAGCATGTTCTCGGCAATCACGGTGACCCGGACGTTCTTGAAGATGGTGCTGGGGACGCCGTTGGCCCGAAACCACTTCCTGTTCAATGCCGAAGAAGTGCGGCGAACGCCGGCGACAGCTCGCCGCGTGACGGCAGAGGAGCAATCGAATGCTTGATTTCGCGGGCAAGCGCTGGTGGTACCTCACGGTCTCGCTCATTCTCTTCATCATCGCGGCGGTCGCGCTGCTGCTCTGGGGCCTGCAACCCGGCATCGAATTCACGTCGGGCTCGTCATTCACCATCGAATTCACCGAACGCGACGTCGCCCAGGGTGAACTCCGTGACGCCATGGGCGACCTCGGGCACGAGGAGGCACGGGTCCAGGGGGCGGGTTCGAACACCTACCTGATCCACACGGGCGAACTTCAGAACGCGCCGGCGCTGGATTCGGCCGAAGGACCGGAGCAGCCGGGCGAAATCAACACGATCGAAGATGGGTTGCGGCAGCGGTTCGGCGCGCTGAACCGGACGAACTTCTCCACGGTCTCGGAGACTGTTTCGACCGAGATCGCCCGCAACGCCACCCTTGCGGTCGTTGTGGCCTCGATCGCGATCCTCATTTACATCTCGGTCGTCTTCCGTTCGCTGCCGAAGCCGTGGCTGTACGGATCCGCCGCGATCATCGCGGTGCTCCATGACGCGTTCATCATCCTTGGGCTGTTTGCGTTCCTCGGGGAGTTCCACGGGACGGAGGTGGATACCGCCTTCATCACGGCCATCCTGACGGTCATTGGCTTCTCCGTGCATGACACCATCGTAGTGTTCGACCGGATCCGCGAGACGGTCAAAAACGACCCGTATATCCCCTTCGAAGAAGCGGTCAACGCCAGCATGACGGAGACCCTCGCCCGATCGATCAACACATCGCTGGTAGTGGTGTTCACGGTCCTGGCCATGATGCTCATCGGGGGCGACACGATTCGGAACTTCCTGCTCGTGCTCCTCGTCGGCATCGTTTCGGGGACGTACTCGAGCATTGGCATTGCGTCACAGCTGGTGGTGGCGTGGGAAAACGACGACATCGGCCGGTTCATGCGACGCATTCGGGGCAAGCAGGAAGAGGTCGCTGCCGCCGAACCCGCCTGACGCGGGGGCTATCGGAGGGAGCGGACGTCGCCGTTGCGCCGCGTGATGTGCAGCGCGTCCAGGTGTTCGAGAAACGCTTGAGCGTACTTTCGGCTTGTCCCAAACAGGTCACGAGTTTCGGCCAGTGACAGCGTCGGATGGGTCTCGAAATGCGCGCGGACGGCTGTGACCATCCCAGCGAAGGCTTCCCGGGCAAAGACGACGCCAGCTCCGGTATCCTCGACTTCTCCGCGGTCCACGAGGTAGGCAAGCACTGGTGCTGCAGGGAGCCGTTCCGTGGGCGGGCTGTAGGGACTCGTCCGCAGGGCTGCGAGGAAGCCAGCGATTTCTGATTCTTGGGACGGAGTTAGCAGCGGTTCGAATCCCGGGCGAGCGATTCCTGCTCCGCGAACTTCGAGTTCGCCGTTGGCCACTCCACGAGCGACGAGAAGGTCGAAGTCGGCCGTCGAAAGGCCAGTTGCACGGCGCAAGTGTTCCCTGGGGGCAGAGCGGCGCAGCCGATTGGTCGCCAGGAACAGGTCAACCGCCTCCCCCAGGCGGCGAAGCTGGCCGGCCAACCAGAGTGTGCTGATCACCCGGTTCTCGGATTCCAAAACGTCCTCGTGGATTACGAGGTCCGCGATGAGACTCTCGAGCGTGGCCGGTTCAAGACCAAGTGCGGTGAGCAATTCGGTGCGGGACATCGGGCCGCCGGCGAGCTTTTCACGGAGCCGGTCCCCGGGTGTGCCGCGGAGTGCCAAGTGGAGCATATCGAGGGTGGCGGCGTGGTTGCGCCGGAGCCTTCTGCCATTGAGCTGTACCACGGGTCCGCCGCCCGCTGTTTCGTCCGGGGTGCGAATGACGACGTGGTCGCCGGCGAGCGCAGCTATGGGCGAGTCGAGGACCAGCTGAGCCCAGCATTCGGTAGATGGCCCGAGCACATCCGCGTCGAGGAGGCGGACACGTGCCTGGGACTGGCTGGTAGCAGACAGCAAGGTCACTTCGGCGTCATGCGAGACCGGGTGGGCGAGGATGCGGCTGCCTGTCAGCCGGGCCACAAGGGTGTGCACGGCCTCCATCGAGCCGGGGCGGGCCAGCACCATGCCGCGGGCCAATTCGTCATGGTGGACTCCCGAGAGGTTCACGGCGACGCGCGTTCCGGGGCCAATCGAATCTACTTTGGAGCGATGGCGCTGAAGCCCGCGGATGCGGCAGCGGAGGCCGGCCGGGAAGAGCTCCATTTCCTCGCCCACGGCCAGCCAACCGTCAGTGAGGGTGCCGGTGACCACCGTCCCGAAGCCCTGGATGGAGAAGGCACGGTCGATTGGAAGGCGGGGGCGGCCCAGGTCGCGCCGGAGGGGCAGAGAGGCCAATGCCGTATCGATGGCGAGCCGCAGATCATCGAGGCCCGCACCGGTGACTCCTGAGACGCGCACGACGGGCGCGCCGGAAAGCCGCGAGTGGCGCAGCGTGTCTTCGAGTTCTGCCTCGACCAGGTCGACGTATTCAGGTTCTGCCAGGTCGCACTTGGTTAGAACGACGATACCCGCAGGGACCTCCAGGAGGTCGAGGATGGCGAGGTGCTCGGCGGTCTGGGGCCGTGGGCCTTCGTCGGCGGCGACAACGAGGAGAGCGAGATCCATACCGCCGGCGCCGGCGAGCATGTTCTTGATGAAGCGCTCGTGTCCGGGAACATCGACGACGCCGACTTCGAGGCCCGACGGGAGGGTGAGCCAGGCAAAGCCCAGGTCGATGGTGAGGCCGCGCTCCTTTTCTTCACGGAGGCGGTCCGGGTCGATGCCGGTGAGGGCGTGGATGAGCGTGCTCTTGCCGTGGTCGACGTGCCCGGCCGTGCCTATGACCGGCATGGCTGCTCCTGCAGGGACAGGTGGGCGAGGAGGCGGGCGGCGACTTCTCCGTGCAAGAGGCGACCGGCGCGGGTCAGGCGAACGCCCGGGCGAAGGACAAGGACACCGGCGGCCTCGCACTCGGCAAGGACAGGGCCTGCCGCCCGGTCCAGCGAGACGCCGAAGAGGGCTTCGAAGTCCGATGGGTCGACTCCTTGCAGCAGCCTGAGCCGAAGACTCAGCCAGTCGCTCATGGCGGTGGCGGCGTTCGGGGTGTAGCGGTGGAGCAGTGCCGGCAACGGTCCCGAAGCGGCCGCCGTGGCAGCGATGTAGTCCCGAGGGTGAGCGATGTTTTCGTGGCGCTCACCGCCGATGTAGCCGTGCGCACCCGCGCCGAGTCCCAGGTACTCTCCGTTGGTCCAGTATGTCAGGTTGTGGCGGGACTCGTGGCCGGGGCGCGCCCAGTTCGAAAGTTCGTACTGGATGAATCCAGCGCCTTCAAGAACCGCAGTTGCGGCGTCGTAGAGGTCCGCTATCTCATCCTCATCGGGCAGCGTCACCTCGCCACGAGCTACTCGCCGCGCAAGCGGCGTGCCGTCTTCCACAGTGAGGGCGTAGGTCGAGATGTGGTCCGGCCGCAGATCGATTGCCCGGGTCAGGGTCGCTGTCCAGCTTGCGCCGGTCTGGCCGGGCAGGCCGTAAATGAGGTCGAGTCCAATGCTAGCGAAGCCGGCCTGGCGTGCGAGCGAGACCGCCGCCGCGGTAGCTTCGGGAGAGTGGATGCGGTCCAGAAAAGCCAGTTCTCCTGCATCGAACGATTGAGCGCCGAGGGAGAGCCGCGTTACTCCGGCCGTTCGCAACTCCGCGAGCGATGCTGCATCGCAGGTGCCGGGATTCGCCTCCAGGGTGACCTCGCAATCTTCGGCGACAGTGGCTCCGCGCTTCAGGGTGGATATCACGGCGGCGATCTGGCTCGCCGGGACTTCGCTTGGCGTGCCGCCTCCGAATCCGATCGAGCGGATGCTTCGTCCCGCCCAAAGCGGAGCGCTGGCTGTCAGTTCCGCCAGGAGGGCGGCGCCGTAGGCGCCCTTCATCGCGTCCAGGCCGGCATAGGCGTTGAAGTCGCAGTAGCCGCATTTGTAGGTGCAAAACGGGATATGGACGTAGACCGCCAACTCATCCGTCACGGAACAAACTCCGCGCACATCTCGGCGACTTTGTGCGTGGTTAGACCGTCTACGCCCCAGGAGACGAGCTCGCGCGCACGATCAACATCGTCCACGGTCCAGGCCACGACGAGCAGACCGCGGCGATGCAGGCTCTCAACGACTCTCTCCGTAAGGAGCGAGTGGCGGCAGGACACTCCGCGCGGTCGAGTGTCGCGGTCGGTGACCGAGAGGAAAAGATCCAGCTTCGCGCGGACATCGATGGAGTAGAACGCATCGACTTCGGGGAGCAACTCACGAATCGCGCGCAGCGCGCGCCATTGCTGCGAGGAAGCGACGACGCGCCTGGGATGAGTGGTCCGAGAGAGGACACGACGGAGTAGCGCAGCAGCGGCGCCCCCGCCGTTCTTCAGGTCCAGGAAGATGCCGGCGTGATGGTCCGCGGTCTCGGCCAGCAATTCATCCAGGCCGTAACGGGCGCCGGGAACACGGCGCAGGTACCACTTTTCGAACAGCAGGGGCAGCCACCGCACGCGGCGTTCGTGGCGCGCTTCGAAACTGCCGTTGCGGAGCCAGAGATCAACTTCGAGGTAATCCGCGCCCTGTTCGAGGAATTCGTGCGCCTTCGCAACGGTGTTGCCGCCGCCGTGCGCGATGATCGCCGGTCCGGCGCGGCCGTCCACCAGGTCCAACAAGGCGGTCGCGGGACCAACCATCAGGTAGCCATGGTACTCGGCTGAGGGGAAACGGGGTGACGGGGAGAAACCGCCAGATCGCCGTTGGCGATATCGTCCAGGACGTCCTCGTCCACGACGCGATAGCCTTCAGCAACTGGTGCGATGGCGCCCAGGGTCACGAATCGGCTGAGCAGGGCGGTAACAGTCTCCCGACTGGTACCGATGGTCTGAGCGAGCTCCTGGTGCGTCAGCCCGAGCTGTATGACTCCGTCTTCCTGTCGATTCAGAAGGATATCCGCGAGCCGGGCTGAAACGGGTTTGGAGACGATGTTCATGAAGGTGCGCTGCATGCCGGCGAGCCGGCGAGCCATGAGCTCCATCATCGCGAAGCCGAGCTTCGGAGACTGCTGGAGAAGGTGAGAGAAGTCCTCCCATGAGATGCTGACGGCAACGGTGTCTTCGATTGCGGCAGCACAGGCGGTACGTTCGTTGTCTTCGACGATGGCCATGTCGCCGACAACGCCGCCCTTGCCGACGACATCAAGAATGATCTCCTTGCCGTTCTCAGCCACCTGGTAAATCTTCACGCGGCCCTTGAGCAGAAGATAGACGCGCTCGGGCGGATCACCGGCCTGGAAGAGCACCTGCCGGGGCTTGAACGCCCGCTCCGTGAGCATGGGGATGAGCTTTTCGAGCTCTTCATCGCTGAGCACGTTGAGCACCTTCGAAAGCTGGCGCAGATACCACGCGATGGAGCGCTGGAGCGCCTGACGGCCTCGCGCGGGGGCTTCTTTAACGGGTGAAAGCGTGGTCATCGTGGTTCCCCTGTGCCCCCGTAGCGGAGGCGAAGTTGATCGAGCAGGCGGACGGCGCCTGGGTTCGGTTCAGTGCGCTCAGCGCCGAGCGCCCCCACATACCGCTCCAGGTCCCGGAGGGCATCGTCGGTCCGGCCGACGCGGTACGAGAGCATCCCGCGTTCGCCAACGAGCGCGGCGTTCCACGGTTCGAGGCGGAGTTGGAGTTCGACGACGGACAGCCAGCGGTCGATGTCGCGGCGTTCGCGGTACGCGATGTGCAGGTTGTTGAGCATCCGCTGGAGCAGCTGGCGGCGGGTAATGGCTGCCAGAAATGACTCAGGCGTCGGCCCGCCGGTATGCACTCCGCGCAGCCGGGCCAGGAGCTCTTCGCGGTCCAGCCGGACACCCTGCTGGAAGGGGTCGACGTAAACCATGCCGTGTTCAGTTTCGTAGCGGACGATGAAGTGGCCGGGATAGCCCACGCCTTCGCAGTGAAGGCCCACGCGCTGGGCCACTTCCATGTAGACGAGAGAGAGGGTGATCGGGATCCCGAGACGGCGGCTGACTACTTCATCGAGGAAACTGTTGCGCGGGTCCGCGTAGTCCTCTTCGTTGCCACGGAAGCCGCACACCGAGAACAACTGATAATCGACTGCGTGGGCAAGCGCGTCAGGCGTAGGGCGGTGACCGGCGTAGGCCCGAACTTCCTCAGCGATGACATCGAGGCGCGCGGCAGTAGCGTGGGCATCCGCATCGGCGTTGCCGAGGCGGGCGATGATCATGGCGCCGCCGAACAGATCGACTTCGAGGTCGCTCCCGGCGATGGCGGCTGCGAAGGCTTCGAAATCCGCGAAGTTCACTGGTATCAGTATACGTGGCGGAATGTGAAATCCGTCACTGATAAAGGGCGATCAATCGAATACGGCTTGCGCCTCGGCGGATGAAAGATCGTTCTGGGTCAAGGCGAGTTTTCCGAAGCGGAACCAGTTACGCACGCTGACGTAGCTGATCGTCACGGCGAAAGCAGCGGCCGAAAGCAGGACGATGCTCGCGCCAGAGGCGACGTCCAGGAAGTAGCTCACGAACAGGCCGGCAAACGCTAGTGCCGCACCGAGCAGAGTGGAGACGACGAGCATGCGCGCAAAGCGGTCCGTGAGTAGCCGGGCGATGACCGGCGGCATTACCAGCGAGGCCGCGATCAACGTGACGCCCATGATTCGGATGGAGGCAATGATCGTTGCGGCCAACACGAGCGAGAACAACGCATCCAGCCAGCCGGCCTGGACTCCGTAGATGGGCGCCACTTCTGGGTCAAACGTAACAAACAGGAGCTGCTTGTAGAGAAAGAACACCACGGCGAGGGTGAACAGGAAGACTCCAGCAATCACCCAGATGTCGGTGTGGCTCACGCCAAGCAGGTTTCCGAAAAGCGCGGCATCGAAGTTCCGGGTAACGCTGTTGGCACGGCTGATGAGGGCGACGCCGAGGGCAAAGCTGGCCGTGGTCACGATGCCGATGGCCGCATCAGCACCGATCTGGCGTTTCCGCGTGGTCTGATTGATGAGCAACGCCGAAAGGAAACCCCAGATGCCGGCCGCGAGGTAAAAGTTGAAGCCTGCGACGTAACCGACGACCGCGCCGCCGAACACCGAGTGGGACATTCCGTGTCCGATATAGCTCATTCGTCGAAGGACGACGAATACGCCGACCAGGCCGGTGAGTCCGCCGACCAGGGTGGAAGCCACCAGGGCGTTGCGGAAGAACTCGAACTGGAGCGGCTCGGTGAGGTCGATCATGCCGGCACCTCTTCCTTCTCGAAGTCGAAGAAGTGCGGGCTATCGGCCACGAGCGTCATGCCGTCCTGCTTCACGACCACCATGTCACCACCATAGGTGCGGCGAAGGTTCGCCGTCGTGAATACTTCGGCGGGCCGGCCGTCCGCGATGATGCCGCGGTTGAGACAAACGACGCGCGGCAGATGGGCGGCCACGGCGTTCAACTCGTGGGTGGAGAGCACCACGGTGACGCCTTCCCGGTGGAGTTCCACGAGGAGGTGGAGGATATCGTCCCGGGTCTTGATGTCCACGCCAGAGGTCGGCTCATCGAGGATCAACAGGCGGGGGTTGCGAATGAGAGCGCGCGCGAGAAACACCCGTTGCTGCTGCCCCCCGGACAGGTTGCGGATGTGCTGGTGGCGATATTGCGCGATGCCCAGCCGTTCGAGGAGACGGGTGATCTCCTTCCGGTCCTGCTCGCGCTGCCATGGCCAGATCCCGGAAGCGGTAGAGCGCCCCATGAATACCACTTCCTCCACCGTGACAGGGAAGTTCCAGTCGATTGTTTCGAGCTGGGGGACGTAGCCAACGGAGGGACGGCTGCGGCGGCCGACGCGGCGCCCTTCGACATCGACGGTGCCGCGCAGCACCGGGGCGAGACCGAGGCAGACGCGCAGCAGTGTGGTCTTCCCAGAGCCGCTAGGGCCGACGAGACCCACGAACTCTCCCGTCTTCACGGAGAAGTTGACGTCAGAAAGCACGGGCTGGCCCTCGTAGCCTGCTGTCAGGCCGTCCAGTCGAATGATTTCTTCAGCCATGCTCGCCTCCTCGGCTAGCGTTACGACCTAGCGCGCGAAAGTGTTCTTCGGGTCGAGCTTGGCGACGGTAGGTGCGCTGCCGCCAAGGCGTTCGAACATGATCTGCATGTCCTCAATGACCATACCTACGTAGGTGTACCCCGGATCATTCACTTTTCCGGGCGGTTCGTCATCCCGCAAGCGCTCCTCGAAGACGGCGCCGGTCTCCTTGGAAATGGTCTCGAGGGTTTTGCTGGGGAATACCTCGCTACCGAAAATCGCCGGGAGATTAAGCTCCTTGATCTGGGAAATCAGGTCCGCGACTTCCTTCGCGCTGGGCTCCTTGAAGTCGGATGGCTGGATTGCTCCGACTACGGTCCAACCGTACTCACGGGCCCAATATGCCCAGCTATCGTGGTAGGTCAGCAAACGGCGGTTGGCGGCGGGCACGCTCTCCTGGTCAGCGCGGATAGCAGCATCGAGCTGGTTCATGACAGCAGCGAACTTGTCGTAGTTGGCCTGGTAGTAGTCCTTGTTCGCGGGGTCGTTCTCGGAAAGCCAGCCGCGCGTGAGGTCCGCGTACTTCATCGCGTACTTCGGGTTCATCCAGAGGTGAGGATTCGGCTT
>CAZKZR010000048.1:0-11112 GCA_964557245.1 uncultured Anaerolineaceae bacterium
CCGGAATGGCCCCGGCGGGCGGTGGCCCGGCGGCGGTTTTCGCGCTGCTCTTCTTCGCGGCCGGCGTAGGTGGCGCGGTCCCAGAATTCGAGCTTCTCTCCGACACCCACGACGAGGACATCACGAGTGATCCCGGCGTGGGCAAGGAAGTCATCGCGGAGGGTGATGCGGCCCTGGGCGTCTTTCTGTGCCGGCCAAACGTTGCCGTAGAAGTCGCGGCGGGCGTCATCGCCTTCCTGGGTTTCGGCCGGGATGGCTTCGATGATCTCGGCGGTGCGGGCGAAGGACTCCGGGGTATGGAGAACGATGCAGGGATCGTTTCCCGTGCTCAGATATCCGCCGGCATCGAACGCACCGCGGTAGACCGGCGGGATGGGAACCCGTTTCCGATCGTCCAACTGGTATTCGACCCTGCCGACGAACAACATCGCCCGGTGGCCTTCAGGGTGAGGGTACGGAGCCCTTGAGATTGGGAGACAATGGGTAGATTCCCCATTTTTCCCCCGTTCACCCCACCGGATAGTATGTTCGCCCCCCAAGGGTGTCAATACGCTCTATGAACATTTACGCAGAAGGGGTAAGGGCTTCAGGGGTTCCCCTTAAGGAACGGGTGCTACCATCTGGGCGTGGCGCGCCTAGCAGTACTCACCGCATCGGATAAAGGGGCGGCTGGCGAGCGGGCGGACGAAAGCGGCGAAACGATCGTCCGGATGGCACGAGAAGCCGGGCACGAAGTCATGCGCCACGACATCGTTGCCGACGACCGGGAGCTGATTGCCGAGCACCTCAGGGTGTGGGCAGATGACGGCCTCTGTGATGTGATCGTGACGACCGGAGGCACGGGGCTGACCGAGCGGGATGTCACTCCCGAGGCCACGCGCGACATCGCTGAACGCGAAGTGCCGGGCATCGCCTACGCGCTGGTCGCCAACGGGCTGCGCTTCACGCCCTATGCAGCGCTGACGCGGGGCCTTGCGGTGACGAGGCAGCGAACACTGATTGTGAATCTACCCGGCAACCCGAAAGCCGTGGCGCAGGGCATGGACGTTCTGTTACCGCTGCTTTCGCATGTCGCGGAGCTGCTGGACGGACCGGTTGAGCACGCGCCGGGCGCTGAATGAGAATCGATGTCCTGACACTGTTCCCGGCTGCGTTCGAAGGTGGACCACTCGAGGTTTCCATCATCAAGCGGGCCCGGGAGGACGGGCTGCTGGACCTTCAGGTGCATGACATCCGGGAGCATGCAACTGACCGGCACCGTTCCGTGGATGACTACCCGTTTGGCGGCGGCCAGGGAATGGTGATGCGGGTGGACGTGCTGGACCGCGCTCTCCAGCATGTGCAGGGCCAAACCGAGACGAAGGGACTGGTGGTCTTTCTGACCCCGCAGGGCGAGGTGCTCAACGACCGGCTGGTGCGGGAGCTGGCGACCCATGAACGGCTGGTGCTCGTGTGCGGGCGCTACGAGGGCGTGGACCAGCGGTTCGTGGACCACTGCGTGGACCGCGAAGTCTCGATCGGCGACTACGTGGTGACGGGTGGCGAGCTGCCCGCGATGGTGCTCATCGACGCGGTGACGCGCCACGTCCCGGGCGCGCTTGGAGACGAGACGAGCCCTGAGGAGGAGTCGTTCGCGGACGGTTTGTTGGAGCATCCGCAGTACACGCGGCCAGCGGAGTACCGGGGCTGGGACGTCCCGGAGATCCTGCTCAGCGGCCATCACGCGAACATCGAGAAGTGGAAGCGGGAGCAGCGCGAGCAGCGGACACGGGAGCGGCGGCCGGACCTGCTGGATTAGGACACCAACGGAGTTCTAACAACTGCTATTCCGGTTCAGTGATAAAATAGCTCCGCAGCGAAATAACCGCTGCCGGGGGCGTGACGCATGTACGAACGGTGGGAACGATCCTTCAGCCTGTTGGACTCATGTTGGGAGATTCTCAATCACAACCGCCGATTGATTCTCCTTCCGTTGTTTTCAACGCTCGGCGTCATCGTCGTCCTTGCGCTCGGCATTCTGGCAGCCGTAGTCGCTGGCTCGCCTGAACGCCTTGCGCACTTCTTCTCATACCGGTCCATGCGGGGACTCGGTCAACTTGACCTAATCGATGTCATCATCGCCGCGTTCATCGCGGTGGGCGCTAACGCGGTCGCGACGTTCTTCAACGCAGCTCTTGTTGCGGCAGTCTCCGGACGCACCGAAAGCGGTAAGCCGTCTGTTAGGGAAGGCATGGCATTCGCGTTGAAGCGAGCGGACAGAATCCTCGCGTGGGCATGCACGGCAGGCTCTTTCCTGTTGCTGATCGGGGTGCTGCGCCACAAGGCGGGAACCCCCGGCAAGGTCATTGCCTTCCTGCTTTCGCTGGTTTGGTCGGTTGCCTCGTATTTCGTGGTTCCCATCCTCGTCCTCGAAGACGTCGGTCCATGGGAGGCCGTTCGGCGATCGACTTCTACGCTGCGGAAGTCGTGGGGCGAAAGCGCTCTGGGCGGAATTTCGCTTGGATTCGCGCAGTTCTGCTGTTTCCTCGTAGTGGCGTTGGTAGCAGCAGTTGTCGGTGGCGGTGCGGCTATCGCGTCCACCAGCCTTGTCGGGCTGGTCGTTTTCGGCGTCCTCCTGCTGTGCGGCGGAGCGGCTATCTCTATGTTGTTTTCAGCGATGGGTCAGATATTCCTGCTCGCAACATATCAGTGGGCGACGACAGGAGAGTTGTCTGGTTCGTTTGACGAAGGTGACATGCGAGATGCCTTCAGAAACAAGAAGGACAAGGACTAGGGGCGCACTGGTCGCCTTTAGGCCTTGCTGACCTGCACACCCTTCGGTTGCTTGCACTGAGAACACCGCCGCTGCCGAATCAGGCCTGGCCCAGCACCATCAGGCGGAAGTAGTCGTTGGCGAGAGCGCCGGGGCGGGCGAGGCGGATCTTCTCAACGGTTTCGCGCGGTCCGACGCCGAGGCCGCGGAGGAGCAGCCCGGTGACGAGGCCACTGCGATTCATCCCGTGCTGGCACATGACGTAAACACGCTCAGGAGCCATCTCCGGCTCTCCGCTGACAATGGACGCCAGGGCATTGGCCACGACTTCGGCAACCCGGTTGGAAGATGAAAGCGGCCCGTCCAGGTCGGGGAACACGCAGGCGAGCCAGCGGGCGGACGAGGATCGGAAGCTCGGATCAATCTCTCCCGCGCAGTCGATCACCCAGGAGGTTGCGAGCCGGGCGTGATCAAAGTCCTCTCCGGTGTGGCTGTGGGCTCCCCCCATCCAGATTTCGGTGCGTCCGTTGGCGGCTTCGCCGGCCGCGAGGACCAGTGACGCGCGCGGGACGTGGATCGCGACCTGGTGCAGCGAGGGATCTTCGAGCATGCATTCGAAGGCTAGCGCCCGGACGGCTCGGCTGCTAGCGAGTAGGGCGAGGCTTGATACATTCGGGAACGAATTCGACCTGACCGCGTCTGGTGATCCAACGCCGACGCGCGTCCGACCGCCAGCTTGAGGGAACACCCGCCAATGATTGGCCTGCAGGAGATCCGCCGCCGGAAGCTTCAATTCGTTCTGATCGCGCTGATCGTGACGCTCATCAGCTACCTGGTGCTGATGATTAACGGGCTCGGCGTCGGTTTGAACGAACAGGCAGGGAGCGCGTTGCGCAACTTCGATGCCGACGCCATAGGCTATTCGGACCGCTCCGGCCTGAGCGTCATCCGGTCCGAACTGAGCAGCGAGCTCGTCGGGCGCATCGCAGGAGAATCGGGCGCACGGGAATCGGCCCCGTTGGGCTACGTGGCGGCGAACTACCAGAAGAAGGACGGGGGCATCAAATCAGCCGCCTTCCTGGGATTCGACCCGGGCAGCATTGCCGAGCCGAAGGTTGTTGCGGGCAGACCACTGACGAGCGAGGACGCGAACGGAATTCTTGCCGACAAGGCCTTCCTTCGTTATGCGGACCTTAAGGTGGGAGACACGGTCACGGTGTCGGTACGGCTCGTGCAGAAGGACTATGTGATCCTTGGAGCGATCGATGAGGGCAGCTTCTTCTTCCAGCCATCGGTCTACCTGCTGAGGAGTTCGTGGCAGGAACTGAAGTACGGCGGAAGCGGCGCGGACCAGCCAGCTGCCTCAGTGATGTTGCTGAAGGGCGACGGGCTAGCCGGCAAGTCCGGAGACGGCTGGGAAGCCGTCTCGAAATCGACCGCGTTCGCCAACATCGAAGGCGTCCAGGGGCAACAATCGACTGTCCAGGCGCTGCGCGTGTTCGGGTACCTCATCGGCGGACTCGTAATTGGCGTGTTTTTCTACGTCTTGACGCTGCAGAAGATCGGGCAGATCGGGGTACTGAAAGCGGTCGGGGCAAGTTCGTTCTTCGTGTTCCGCCAGGTACTCGTGCAAGTGCTGTGTGTCAGTGCGATGGGCGTGGGCATCGCGGTACCCCTGGCCTGGCTGACCAACAACCTCCTGCAGCGGGTGCCGAACCCCGTCCCCATCGCATTCACCGCAGGCACGTTCATCACGACCTCGGCGCTCCTAATCCTCATGGCCGCCATCGGGGCGGCGTTTTCCGGAAGGCAAGTGGCGCGTGTGGACCCAATCATCGCGTTGGGGCAGCAGCAATGACCGCCACCTCGGCCGTGACCCTCGAAGTCAACGACCTTTCGAAAACGTATGGCGAAGGCGAAAACGCGGTGCACGCAGTGAAACGCGCGACCTTCAGCACGAAACCTGGCGAGTTCCTCGCCTGCGTCGGGCCGAGCGGCTCAGGCAAAACGACTCTCCTCGCGATGATCGGCGGCCTGCTGACGCCCACGTCGGGCAGCATCCTGGTAAACGGACGTGATATCGCCCGGCTCGGCAGTGCCGCACAAGCGGCCTACCGGCGTGAATCAGTGGGTTACGTGTTCCAGGCGAATAACCTTCTGCCGTTTCTCACCGCGCGCGAGAACTTGATGGTGATGGCGCAGATCACCAGGGCGAACCGGAAAGCTGCACGAGAGCGTGCAGCGAGGTTGCTGGAGGAACTGGGCTTGAGTGCCCGGGCCGACGCCCCGGCCAGCGAGCTTTCGGGCGGTGAGCGCCAGCGAGTGGCGATTGCGCGGGCACTGATGAACGATCCGAGTCTCGTACTCGTGGACGAGCCGACGGCGAGTCTCGATTCGGCGCGCGGTCAGCAGGTGGTGGCGTCCTTGATCGAGGAAGTGAAGGCTCGTGGCAAGCTGGGTTTGATGGTCACGCATGACATGGCGATGGCGCGGCTCGCGGACCGGGTGCTGGCGATGCACGACGGCGAAATGCGGGAAGTCGACCGCGACCATGGACGGGCGGAGTGACCTGGCCCGCCGGCGAGACTAGGATGCACCATCCATGAGCGAGGTCTTACGCGGTGGGGATTGAGCTCGCGGCTGCGGCGATTGCCTTCGTGGTCGCGCTACCGGTCACTGTTGCACTGCGACTGCCGACAAAGGTGGGCCGGCGGGGCGAGTTGATGCCGAAAGTAGGCGGCTTCAGCATTCTCGCGGGCTTTGTCGTTTCAATCGTGGTCCTGGCTCTTTTTTCAGATGACGCCAGCCGCTTTCTGCGGGATGACCGCCGAGAATCCCTGACGCTTATCGCTTGCGCTGCCGTCGTCGGAGCGGTGGGAGCGAGAGACGATTTCAAGGACCTGGACTGGCGGTTCAAGCTCTCGACCCATTTTCTCGCCGCGCTGGGGATCTACCTGGCGGGATACCGCATTGGGGAGATGACGCTGCCGGGCGGAGGGACAGTGGAGCTGGGCTGGACAGACCCGGCAATCAGCATCTTCTGGGTTATGGCGATCACGAACTCGATAAATCTTATCGACGGAAGGGATGGGGTGGCCGCGGGGGTGGCGAGCCTGGTGTCAGGAACCATGTCGTACATCGCCTGGGACCTGGGGCACGACCTTATAGCAATTCTCTTCGCAGCTCTTGCCGGCGCTTCGCTCGGGTTCGTCCCACTGAATTTGCCACGGGCCCGGCGATTCCTGGGAGATTCCGGAGCCTACTTCCTGGGTTTCATGATCGCGGGACTGAGCGTGTCCGGCTTTGTGGATACGACCGGCCGGGTACCGCTGTATATCCCGCTGGTAGCACTGGGCCTACCAGCGCTGGACACGGCAGTGGCGGTGGTACGGCGCTTCCTGAATGGGCGGCATCCGTTCAAGGCGGATGCGGACCATTTTCACGACCGGATGGAACGGTACGCCGGCTTCAGCCCAGTCAGGGTGACGCTTGCCTGCTACGCGATCACGGCGCTGTTTTGCCTTGGGGCGGTTGCAGCTCACGCCTGGTACAAGACAGCCGGCTCCGCCATCGTTGGCCTCGCTATCTTCGGCTTCGCGGTAGCGCTCGTACTTGCACTGGGTTACGGCGGTTCGTTCTGGAATTCCACGCGCGTGCTCGCGTGGCGCGGCGCTGAGGCGAAAGAGCAAGCCTAACGGGGCTTCGCGGAGCCTGTGAGGCGGCGGCGCGCCGCGCGGAAGGCGTAAGAGAAAGCGTGCAGTGCGAAGCGGGCGATGATGCCGAATGCTGTCAGGACATCGAGCGCGCCGTTTCCGCGGAGGTGCTTGGTGTAGTACCGCCACATTCCGCGGTGGTGCGCGGCCATGGCACGAAACACCGCCCGACCGGAACTCGCGCCGATGCGATGGCGAATGACCGCCCCGGGAAAGTAGATGACCTCCAGCCCGCAGTCCCGGACCCGGCGACAGTAGTCCACGTCCTCGATGCTGAAGAAGAAGCGGTCGTCGAGCAGGCCGGCGCTATCCGTGGCGCGGCGATGAATGAACATGAAGGCGCCGGAAACCCAATCGACCGGTTTGAGCTGCTGGTGATCCCAATCTGACATGAGGTAACGCCGGGACCAGCGGTTGCCCGGAAGGAAACGCGTGGTGAGTGAGTGACGATTGAAGAGGGCGTTGAGGTGACCTGGGAACGCCCGAGCACTCGCCTGGACCGTGCCGTTGAGGTTGAGGATGCGCCCACCGAGGACGCCAGTTTCGGCATGCCGGGAGAGGTAGTCGGCGGCGTTGCGAATGCCAGAGTCGAGGATTTCGGAATCAGGATTAAGGAGGACGATGACCTCGGCGGAGGGAGCAGCGGCGATGCCGCGGTTCGCCGCCGCTGCGAAGCCTTCGTTGCGGGAATTGACAATCACGCGGACGGGAGGAAATTGGGCACCGACAGCCTCGACGGTGCCATCGCACGAGGCGTTATCCGCTACGACGGTTGCCTCGAGCAGTTCCGGGACGTGTGTCTGAATCGAGGAGAGACAACTCAACAGGTACTCGCGGCATTTGAAGGACACGATGACGATGGCAACGTTCACGGCATTAACTCCCGGTAGACCGCCTCAGTTGCTTCGGCAGCCTTCTTCCAGGAGTAGCGAGCAGCGCACGCCAGGGCGTCGCCCGCTAACTGACTGCGCAATTCGGAGTTGAGCAGAGCGAGTGCAGCCGAGGCGATTGCGGCGGGAGCCCGCATAGGGACGAAGATCGCCCCTCCGGTCAGGACCTCACGCATCGCCGGCGCATCGCTGCTGATGACGGGCGTGCCGCAGACCATCGCCTCCAGCGGCGGGAGTCCGAAGCCCTCGGCCAGCGATGGGAACACCAGGGCAGTCGCGCCGGTGAGGAGCCCAGGCAGTTCGCCGTTGGGAGCGTAGCCGATGGACCGTACGGCCGCGCTAACTCCGAGACGCTCAGCTTCGCGGGTGAGGGCAGCGGAGAGCGGACCGGGCGCACCGGCGAGCACAAGAGTGACATCCGGCCGCGCCGCGAGCACTGCCGGGAGTGCTCGGACCGCATCGACGGCGCGCTTCCCAGGCTCCGCCGTGCCGAGACAAAGCAAGTACGGCCCGGCCAGCCCATAACGCTGCCGGACCGCGCTAATCACTTCTTCGCTGGCCGGCGCGAGTTCCGAGCGCGGGGCTTCGGGGATGACACGTATACGTTCGGGTGAGTAGCCGAGGTAGTGCACGCACTCCGCCGCCACACCGCTGCTCGGGACGATGATTCGGTCCGCTCGCCGGGCCTGCCGCGCGAGATGACGATAGTAGGCGCGGTGAGCGGCGTCGTACCGCCGTGGCAGGCGAAAGAACGTGAGGTCGTGCACGGTGGCGACAGTCGGGACGCTGGTACGAGGAACGAAGAAGTGGGGCCCGTGGTAGACATCGGCTTCAGCGAGCGTTTGCTCGCGGGCGAGGGTCATCTGTTCCCAGAACAGGCGAGGCAGGAGCTTTCGCGGTGTTGGGAGGGCGTCGCCGAAGCCGAGCGGGCGAGGAGAAGCTACGCTCAGGCGGAGGTGTGGGCGGGCGGCGAGCGCGCGTCCGAGCTCAAGCGTGTAGACCCCGGCGCCGGCAGGTTTCAGGGGTAGGGCGCTGGCGTTGTAAAAGACTCGAAGCGGCAGGCGAGTCATGCCTGCGATCCTAAATGAGGCGCGAACCTATAATCCCCTGCGATGAAGGGCATCGTGCTCACCGGCGGCAAAGGGAGCAGGCTCCGGCCGTTCACCTACTCGGGCGCCAAGCAGCTCGTCCCGATCGCCAACATACCGGTGCTTCATTTCCCTGTCCGGCAGTTGGTCGAGTGCGGAATCACCGATATCGCGCTTGTCGTGGGCGACACTGAGTCGCAGATCCGCGCGGCGATGGGTAACGGGTCTGAGTTCGGGGCACGGTTCACCTACATCCGGCAGGAAGCACCGCTGGGAATCGCACACGCGCTGGGGCTCTGTGGCGAATTCGCCGAGGGCGGGCCTGTGGTCCTGTACCTCGGCGACAACGTCCTGCTCCACGGCATCCGGGCGTTCGTGGAGGCGTTTGGAAGAGGTTCGGCGGCGGGGGCTGTGATCCTGAAGGAGGTAGCCGACCCCCGCGCGTTCGGCGTTGGCACGATGCTCGAAGGAAAGCTCCTGAGGGTTGATGAGAAGCCGGCGGAACCGACCTCGAACCTTGCCGTGATTGGTGTCTACGCATTTCGCAGCGACGTCTTCGAAGTGATAGCGGGACTGTCACCGAGCGATCGGGGCGAACTCGAAATTGCGGACGCGATCAACGGACTGATCCAGGGCGGACTGGAGGTCGAGGCTGTGGTCAGCGACGACTATTGGGTCGATACGGGCAAGATGGAGGACATGCTGGAAGCAAACCGGGCGGTGCTCGCCTCACTCGATCAGGGCTGCGAAAACGTCTCGGTACTCGCGAGCTGTGTCGCGACCGGTCTTGTGCGGGTTGGCCCGAACGCCGTGGTCACTGATTGCACGCTCCACGGGCCGGTCACCATTGGCGAAGGTGCGCGAGTAACCGGATCGACCGTCGGCCCAGATGTCGCGATTGGCCCAAACTGCAGCGTTGAGCGAAGCATCATCCAGAATTCGATCGTGATGGAGTCCACGCTCATCGAAGACTGTCCCGGGATCGAGGATTCGATGATCGGGAGGTTCGCCGAAGTCAGGCGAGCGCCGGCCGGGAGCCGCCTTGTCCTCGGAGACCACTCGCGGTTCGAGCTGCGGCCGTGAAGGCAGTCATAACCGGCGGCTGTGGATTCATTGGCAGCCACGTCGTCCGAGCATTCCTGGATGACGGCTGGGAGGTCACGAATCTCGACAAACTGACCTACGCGGCGAATCCCGCGAACCTCGCTGGCGCTTCAACGTCCCCGAAGTACACATTTGTGGAAGGCGACCTCTGCGACCTGGGATTGGTGCGGGATTTGGTTGCAGGGAGGGACCTGGTCCTCAACTTCGCGGCCGAGACGCATGTCGACCGATCGCTTCTCGATCCCGCGGTGTTCGCCCGCACCGATGTGGAGGGGGTGGTTTGCCTGCTAGAGGCAGTGCGGGCCGACGGGCGCGCGGCGCTCGTGCACATGTCGACAGACGAAGTGTTCGGCTCTTTGCCGGCCGGCGTTGAGGCCGGCGAGGACCATGCGTTCGCGCCAGGTTCGCCGTATTCCGCGAGCAAGGCAGCAGCGGAATTGATGATCGGCGCCTATTCCGAGACGTACGGAATGCCGATCACTGTCCTCCGAGCCTGCAACGTGTTCGGGCCGAACCAGCACATCGAAAAGTTCATCCCGCTTTTCATGCGGCGAGCGCTACAAGGCGAGGAGATGCCGCTCTACGGAGATGGGCTGCAAGAGCGGGAGTGGCTGTTCGTGCGGGACCTGGTGGCGGCCATCCGGTTGATCGTACGGATGCTGCCTTCGAGCGGCCTCGAGCGATTCAACATCGGCTCCGGCATGCGGACGCCGAACATCGAGATCGCGCGGACGATTTGCAGGCTGGCGGAGCGCAGCGAAGACCTGATTCGGCCGGTGGAGGACCGGCCCGGGCACGACCGGCGGTACGCATTGGATAGCACCAAGCTGCGAGCCGCCGGCTGGGCGCCGTCTACCAGCCTGGCTGACGGGCTTGCCGAGACGTTCGAGTGGTACCGGCGGCGACCCCTTGAGATGGACGAGGCGACATCGGAATACTTCCAGACCCAGTACAGCGAGCGGCTCCGCGGAGCGGCACTCTCCTTCGGCGACCTCGACGCGACGGCGGCGTCCTAGCGGCCGAGGATGGCTAGTTCGGCAATCACGGGACGGTGGTCGCTGCCTTCTCCGCGCCCCTCCCGGATGGAGAGACAGACTATCCCGGCGCTGTGGAAGACCTGGTCGATCCGGATAGGGCGAAGCTTGCGACCCTGGGGCCAGGTGGTGGCGTTACCCCGTCCACGTTCTTCGTGGGCTGACGTAAACCCCGCCTTGCGAAGCTCCCGGTACCAGTGGTGGTGCTGGTTCATGTTGAAGTCGCCAGCAGCGATGAGCATGCCGTCATCGCCCTTCAGCCCACGGAGAATGTCGCGCCAGCCCGCGTTCCAGTGGCCGGCTGTGCTCGGCCCGAGACCGGGCGAGGTGGGGTGCAGGTCATACAAGTGGACCTCTTGCCCGCCGACTTCGATGGAGGCCTTGATGTAGGGGCGGCCCCCGGCCTCGACTACCGTTGTTTCGGTGAGCGGGAGCTTCGAGTACAGGGCGGTCCCGAAGTACGGGTTTTCGTACGCGATTTTCACGTACGGATAGCGCTCGAGGAGGGCGTTTTCGCGAAGCGCGAGTTCC
>CAZKZR010000049.1:0-11019 GCA_964557245.1 uncultured Anaerolineaceae bacterium
GCGAGATGCCGACGGCCAGCGTCGATCTAATCTACCTTGACCCGCCTTTCAACAGCCAGCGCAACTACAACCTGATTTACAAGAAGCTCACCGGCCAGCCGGTGCCGGAGCAGGAAGAGGCATTCTGCGACGCCTGGGATCTCGACCCCGAGAAGGAAGAGATGGCGCGGCGCATGCCGATGGTTCTGCGCGCTTACGATGCCTCAGATGAGCTGATCATGTTCTGGGAGGCGTGGATACGGGCGCTCCGACATACGCAGCCTCGGCTCCTGGCCTACCTCGTCTACATGTCTTACCGGCTGTTTGAGATGCGGAGAATCCTGAAGTCCACCGGCTCGATTTACCTTCACTGCGACCCCACCGCGAGCCACTACATCAAGGTGATCATGGATGGCGTGTTTGGGCACTCGCAGTTCCGAAACGAGATCATCTGGAGGCGCACCGGGGCGCACGGCCGGGCGAAACGGTGGGGACCGATCCACGACGTTTTACTCTTCTACACGAAGTCGGATCGGTACACATGGAACCGCGTCCCGCAGCAATACGAGGAAGGCTACCTTGACGAAGCGTACCGCGTGAAAGACGAAAAGGGCCGCTATCAGGCAATCTCTCTCGACGGCCCCGGCACGCGAACAGGCAGCTCCGGGATGCCGTGGCGCGGCGTTGACCCCACCCTAAAGGGGCGCCATTGGGAACTGCCGCCTGACCGCGCCCTCCCCGAATGGTTCGAGCATCCACCCGGCTACCCGGATATGCCCGTACAGGAGCGCCTCGACGTGCTCGACGCTGCGGGGTTGATTTATTGGCCGCCGCGCGGGAGCGTGCCGCGCTTCAAGCGCTACGCGTCGGTCGCTGAGGGGAACCCTCTTCAAGACGTGATATGGGACATCCGGCCAATCGGTGCTCACGCTGGAGAGCGCCTGGGCTACCCAACGCAAAAGCCCATCGCGCTTCTCGAACGCATCATCGAAGCCTCCAGCAACCCCGGAGATGTGGTGTTCGACCCTTTCGCTGGCTGCGGTACGGCCATCTACGCGGCCCACAACACCGACCGAAAGTGGATCGGGTGCGACATAGCAATCCTGTCTGTCCAGATCGTGCGAGACGTGCTGGAGAAGCGGTACGGCTTGGTTGCCGGTGAGCAATACGAAGTAAGCGGGGTGCCGCGCAGCGTAGAGGCCGCAAAGGAGCTATTTGAGGCTGATCCTCGCCAGTTCCAGCACTGGGCCGTAGAGCTTGCGGGCGGCTTTTCCAGCACGAAGCATTCTGGCGATCGCGGTGTTGATGGGCGCATCCACTTCGAAACGCCAAAGGGCCTGCGCAACATGGTGATCTCGGTCAAGGGCGGCAAGGTGCAACCGGCCTTCGTTCGCGAGCTTCGCGGCGTTCTGGAGCGCGAAGACGGCTCCGAAATGGCGGGACTCATCTGCCTTCAGCCGACAACGGTCGGCATGCGAAACGAAGCGGCGGAAGCGGGAATAGTCCACCATCAGGGCCGCGACTTTCACCGTTTGCAGATCCGAACCGTACAAGAACTCCTAGACGGTCGCCTGTTCGATACGCCGTCCCGTGTCGAAACGCTCAGCCGGGAGTTGCAACCCCAACTCCCGATGAGTAGTGGCCTCCGAAGCAAGTCTAGGGCCGTCCGTGCTTTCGGGGGATAGTTACCCACTAAACGGCGTTGGGTACGAAGCCATCGCCGTCGTGGGGCATGAGCCGTGGATGAGCGAGTTGCTTGCGGTGCTTCTCGCGGGCGAGGGCGGTGCGGTGGTTGCGCCGTTCAAGAAGGGCGGCGCGGCGTTGGTCGAGACTGGAGATCATTTGGAGGCAGGGTCCGGAGGGCTGGTGTGGTTCCTACCTCCGGGAGTCCTTCGGCAGCTGGCCTGACTCGGATGAGCCACGGCTGCTATGAACGCGCACGTCGAGGCCCAACTTCAGCGCCGACTCCAGCCGCCGACCATGCCGTTCGAGGTCGTAGAGCTCGGCATCCAGCGGGCTGTTTGCCTCAAGATCAATGCGCAAAGCGTCTTTGGCCACGCGCGTGCGGAATTCGAGCACCGGAGATGGGACGCGGCGGCGGACCGCCCTCGCGAGCCCAAGCAGTGTCGCCAGGACCGTTGCCGTGCGCGTGTCCTCGGCAGCGATGATGGACTTATACGGTGAGAGGTCCGGCGTACCGCTGGCGGCCCAGCGGACGAGAGCGGCGAGGATCACGATTTCGCGGTGGGAAAAGCCGTGCAGATCACCGCTGTGGACAAGGTATTCAGCGTGCCGGTCGCGGTTGTAGAAGTCTATGTGCATGCCAATACCCGCCAGGCGGGCCGCATGAAGCAACAGTTCCAGGCTTTCGCGGCTCAGGCCGTGCAACTCCCTGGTAGCTTCAAAAAAAGCGGCCGCGGCATGGACGACGGGCTCCGCGGAGAGCTCGTCGACGCCGTTGGCGCGGGCGAGACCAGCAATCGAGGCGACGCGCACGTCTGGAAGGAGCGCCCCGCCTTCGCGAAGTTCTTGCCAGACCAGCCCCTCACGCAGTCCCTGGCCAGCAACGATGAGGCTCTCGGCGCCGATTAAGCTCATGACCTCGTCAATGACGAGGGCTGCGGCATGAAGCGTATCGGCGCGGTTCGTGCCGACGCCGGATATCTTGCGGCGGTCTTCCGTGGAAACCCGCGCCAACTGTTGGCCCAGGCGGCTCACCTGGCGGCGCGTGAGCGAAGAGCCGTGGAGGCGCCGCAAGGGGTATGCCTGCTGGAGCCGGACGATGCGGGCGAGGTTTCGGACAGCGCCACCCGTGCCGTACAGCACTGGATGGGGCTCGCCGGCGGAAAGCTGTTGGCGGACCCCTTTGCGAAGCGCGCGGACTTCCCGGGCGGTCGGAGGGTCAGACTTGAGGTAGCGCTCGCGGGCATAAATTGCCCCGAGCGGAACGGACTGCACGTGCGCGAGGGTGCGGTCGGAGACACGCATGAGTTCCAGAGAACCGCCACCGATGTCCAGCAGGTAGCCATCGCGCAGGTTGGTGCTGTTGACGACGCCGAGGAAACCGCAGAACGCCTCTTCGTAACCCGAGAGGATGCGCACGAGAAGACCGGTCTGTTCGCGTGCCCGGTCGATGAACTCCTGGCTGTTCGCGGCGCGGCGAAGCGCTTCCGTGCCGACGACGGTCACCGAAGCCGGGTGGTGGGAGGCAGCAACCTGGGCCATCACACGGAGTGCGCGGAGCCCCCGCTCCATCCCAGCAGCGGTGAGCTCGCCGAAGTCCTGGCCCTCGCCGAGGCGGGCGTCGAAGCGTTCTTCGTCTATCACTTCGAAGGCGGTGGAGGTCAGGGCGCGAGCAACGAGGAGCCGGACGGAATTCGAGCCGACATCGATGATGGCCATGGTCTTGCCGCGTTCCACGTGCAGGACCTCCTGAACGCCATTATGTGCCCGGCAGGCGGCGAGTTCGCTCTCTAAATGGGAATTGCAATGCGGCGCATCCCGGGCTTGACGCTGGTCGTATAGAATGTGAAGGAACGTTGAAGGGAGTCCTGCCCCATGGGACGGAAAAAGCTTGCCGCAATCCTTCTGCCTGTCCCCTTCGCCGCGCTTCCAGTGCTAGTGGTGCTGGCCGGCGCCCTGTTCGGTGGGAAGGCCGCCGGCGAAGGCGAACTTGTGACGACGAAAGACACCCCGGCGCTGGAACAGCGTGTCAGCACCGATGGGCTCAGCCAGATCGATGAGAGCACGCTTGCCCGGGCCGCGCAGGACGCGACAGGCGGCTGTGACGAAGGACTCAACAGCGAGTTCTAGCCGTGGCTTTTCGCTGTGCTAGCATGAACGGCAGTGGCGTTTGCGCCCTGCCGTTTTTACGTGGCGCGCACCCGGGAGGTTGGGCATGACAGCAACCCGGACAACCCGGCGGACACGATCGAACAAGACGATCGATGAATACCTGTTGAGCGAACAACAGCTCGAAGACATGTACTACCACATGCTCTCGGCGCGGCGACTCAACGAGCGCATGCTCGCGCTCAACCGGCAGGGGCGGGCCCCGTTCGTCATTGCGGGCGCTGGACAGGAAGCGGCCCAGGTGGGGGCCGCTATGGCGCTGAAGAGGGGCACTGATTACCTGGCGCCGTATTACCGCGACCTTGGGATGATGCTGGTTTTCGGCATGACTGCGCGGGAGGCGATGCTGAACTTGCTGGCCAAACGGGATGACACGAACAGCTACGGACGCCAGATGCCCTCGCACTGGGCGAACTCCGAACGCAAGATCGTCACTCAATCGAGCGTGGTCACGACGCAGTTCTTGCATGCGGCCGGGATAGGGTTGGCGGCGAAGCTGAAAAAGGACCCGATCGTTGTGATGACTTGTTGTGGCGAAGGCAGCACGAGCCGGGGGGACTTCCACGAGGCGCTCAACTTTTCGGCGATCCACCGCCTGCCCGTGATTTTCTTCGTGCAGAACAACGGCTACGCCATCTCCGAACGGACAGACAAAGCGATGCCCGTGGACCATGTGGCCGACCGGAAACGCGCGTACAACATGCAGGGCGCTGTCTGCGACGGCATGGACGGCATCGCCGTTTACCAGACCGTGCGGCCGGCGGTAGACCAGGCCCGGAACGGCGGTGGCCCGCACCTGATCGAAGCGAAGTGCTACCGGCTCTGGCCGCATTCCAGCGACGACGACGACACCCGCTACCGGCCCAAAAAGGAACTCGAGGAGTGGGCGGCGAAGGACCCCATCAAACTCTTTCGCGAGCGCGTCGAATCGGACGGGATTTTCCCTAAATCCGACCTCGATGAGATCGAAGAGCGCGTAGACGAAGAGATCCGCGAGGCGGCGCAGTGGGCACTAATGCAACCTGACCCGGCGCCGGAAGACGCCCTCGGGTTTGTGTACAAGGAGCTTTGAGATGGCCCTGATGACCGTGATCGAAGCCGTCCGAAGCACCCTGGACGAAGTGATGGCCGATGATGACCGGATATTCATCATCGGTGAGGACGTTGAGGCGGGCGGCGTGTTTCGGGCTACTGAAGGACTGCGGGCGAAGTACGGGGAGCGGGTAATCGATTCGCCGCTGGCCGAATCGTCGATCGTCGGCTTGAGCATCGGCGCGGCGCATTACGGCCTCCGGCCCGTGGCAGAAATACAATTCGCCGACTTCATCCATGCCGGGTTCGACCAGCTCTGCAGTGAGGCGTCGCGTTGGAGCTACAGGACGAGAGGCGACGCCTATCTGCCGATGGTGGTGCGGACGCCGTGGGGCGGCGGTGTCCACGGGGGGCAGCATCATTCTCAGAGCATCGAGGCGTATTACTCGCACATGCCGGGCATCAAGGTGGTGGCGCCGGCGTTTCCAGCCGACTACCGAAGCCTTCTGAAGGCCGCGATCGCGGACCCCAACCCGGTGCTCTTCCTCGAACACAAGCGGACCTATCGCTTAATCCGGCAGGAGGTAGAGGGCGCACCCGCCGAGACGCAGATCGGCCGGGCACGGATCAGCCGGCGGGGCGACGATCTGACGATCTTCGCCTATGGGTTGATGCTTCACGAGTCACTGGCGGCTGCGGACACGCTCTCCAGCGAGGGCATCGAAGCCACCGTGGTCGACTTGCTCACACTCAATCCGATCGACCGGGAGACAATCCTGGAAGCGGCCAAGGCGACGGGAAAGGTGCTCATCGTCCACGAAGACGTGCTCACCGGTGGGCTCGGAGGTGAAATCTCGGCGATCATCGCTGAACACGCGTTCGAGTACCTCGATGCGCCGATTCGGCGGCTTGCGGCGCCGGACGTTCCAGCCATGCCGTACCACCACGCGATGGAAGATTTCTTCATGCCGAACCGCGACAAGATAGCGGCGGCAGCGCGGGAACTGGCGGCCTACTGATGACCATCGTGAAGATGCCGCAACTTGGAGAAAGCGTCACCGAGGGCACGATCATCCAGTGGTTCAAGCAGCCTGGGGACGCCGTCAAACTCGATGAGCCGCTTTGCGAGATCGAAACGGAGAAAGTGACGGCAGAACTGCCTTCAGAGTTCGAAGGAACGATGGGGCGAATCCTCGTTCCCCAGGGCGAGACTGTCGACGTTGGCGCCGCGCTTTGCGAGATCGAAGAGGCAGGGGCGGCTGCAGCCGTGGCCAGCCTGCCCGCGGCCGGGACGCAGAACGGGCGCTGGAGCGGGGGGCCGATGGCCATCCCGCCCGATGAGCCGCCGGTCGAACTGACCGCCGTCCGCAGGTCGGCCGCAACCGGCCCGGTTGCCGCGGCTGCCAGCGTAGCTGCACCTCCGGACGCACCGAAAGCCACCAGGACGAATCCCGAGGACCGCTCCCGGTACTACTCGCCCGCGGTGATGCGGCTCGCCGCCGAGCGAGGGATCGACCTTGGCGGCGTGAAGGGCACGGGCGTCGGCGGGCGAATCACGCGTAAGGACGTGGAAGGATTCGTTCCGGGACCGAAGGCCGAGGCAGCTGGTTCTCCGGTTGCCGTTACCCGGGCTCCGGAGCAATCCCTCGACGCGAGAGCACCGTACGAGGTGGTGCCGCTTTCGCCCACCCGCAAGACGATTGCCGAGCACCTGACCCGTTCGAATGTCGAAGCGCCGCAAGCCTGGACCATGGTCGAATGCGACGTGACCGGTCTCGTTGCGAGGCGCAACCGGGAGAAGGAGCGTTTCCAGCAGCAGGAGGGTGTGGAACTCACGCTCCTGCCGTACTTCACGGTTGCCGTTTGCGAAGCGTTGCGGGAGTTCCCGATGCTGAACGCCCGCTGGGAGCAAGGGGAGTTGCGACGGTTTTCCGCCCTCAGCCTCGCATTTGCCGTTGCGACAGAATCGGGCCTCGTGACTCCGGTTATCAAGGACGCCGGAGACCTGAGCGTTTTCGGTCTCGCGAAACGGCTCGATGACCTTGCCCGGCGCGCACACGCCCGGAAGTTGCGGCTTGAGGACATCGAAGGCGGCACCTTTACCGTGAACAACACCGGCTCGTTCGGCTCGATCGCTTCGAAGCCGATCGTCAATGTGCCCCAAGTGGGCATCGTGACGATGGAGCGCGCCGTGAAACGACCGATCGTTGTTGAAGGCGATGCCATCGCTGTTCGCTGGATGATGAACGTCTGCCTGAGTTTCGACCATCGCGCTCTCGATGGGCTAGAGGCAGGAGGATTCCTGGCCGCGTTAAAGCGAGAGCTGGAAGCGATCGACTAGCGCAGAATTGCGCAGGTGCTGGATGCGAGCGCGTAAAGCTTGCCGAGGGCATCGGTCAGGCGCGCCTCGACGACTGCCTGGGTGCGGCCTTCATGGATGACGTTGCCTTCGGCGAAGACCTCCGGCGTGGTGGAAAGCACCGGGCGAAGGAAGTTCACCTTGTATTCGAGGGTGGTGAAGCTGACGCCCTGATCCAGGGTGCTGAGCACGGCCATGCCCATCGCGGAATCGAGCAGTGTGCCGATGGCGCCGCCGTGCAGTGTACCCATCGGGTTCTCCCAGAGTTCAGACGGGTTGAACGCGAAGGTCACTCGGCCGCGTTCGGCGTGCGGAATGGAGAGCTCCATCACCTGTGCGAACGGCATCGGCGGGACATCGCCGTTCTGGATCGCCCGGATGGATTCGAGGCCGGGGAGCGCTCGAAGGGCGGCGCGGCTGGGATTCGGGTCGTCCCACTGGAAGGAGAGAGAGCGGCGAGGTTGGGCGGCAATGAGTTGCGTCATGCAACGAACTTACAGGCTGGCCGTCCGTCTTCACAAGAGTGGTCAGTGTGAAGGCGGTCACGTGGCCGATTGGACGAGCGGGATAGTCTCGGCGCTGCCGCCATCCTGGCCGATGATCGGTCTTGGCACAGCGGCGCGGATAAGGCCTCTCAGCCAATAACCTCATTTACGTGCGCTTCGGCGAGGCCTCCAGAGCGCGCCCGATGACCATCCGCTGAATTTGGTTCGTGCCCTCGAAGATCTGGAAGATCTTGGCATCGCGGACCCACTTTTCGACCGGGTGCTCCCGCATGTAGCCCTGCCCGCCGAGTACCTGCAGGGCATCCACGGTCACCTTCATCGCCATGTCGCTCGCGAAGCACTTCGCCATCGAGCCTTCAGCCTGGAGGTAGGGCACATTCGCGCCAGCCATCCACGCGGCACGCCAGACCATCATCCGCGCAGAATCCACGGCCATCGCCATATCAGCCAGCATGAAGCTGATGCCCTGGTTCTTCATGATCGAACGGCCGAACTGGACGCGCTCTTTGGCGTAGTCCAGGGCGTATTCGTAGGCAGCGCGGCCGATGCCGAGGGCATAGGCGCCGACTACGGGCCTTGTGCGCTCAAGCGTCATGAGCGCGCCGAGAGCGCCGGGACCAGCGGAGCCGCCACCCTTGGGCGCAGCGCCGAGCTTGTTCTCCGCCGGGATGCGGCACTCATTGAAAACCACGTTGGCGGTGTGACTCGCGCGGATGCCCATCTTCTTCCAGGTTGTGCCTTCTTCCAGGCCCGGCGTGCCCCTCGGCACCACGTACGCGCCGATGCCGCCCCAACCCTTCGAGCGGTCTTCTGTGGCGAAGACGACGTGCACGTCTGCGATGTTGCCGTTGGTGATGAACTGCTTTTCGCCGTTGAGGATGTAGTCATCGCCGTCACGGGTTGCGGTGGTCTGGATGTTCGCGACATCGGAGCCGGCGTCCGGCTCGGTCAAGCACATCGCGCCGAGATGAACCTCGTTTTCGTCGGAAGCGATTTGCGCCATCCATTTCTCGCGCTGTTCAGGACTGCCGGTGGACATGATGGCTGCACCAGCGAGGCCAGAGCTGTTGATTGCCAATGCGATACCAGCACAGCCCCACGAGAGTTCCTCACTCAGGATGCTCGGGATGAGCGACGAGGAACCGCCATCGAGGACCGAGCCGGCACGTGAAACGCCGAATCCGATGCCGGCAGCCTTCTTGATAACGTCGTAGGGGACCTCTTCGCGTTCGTCGTAATAGGCGGCGACAGGCCGGATTTCCTTCTTCGCAAACTCGTGTGCGACCTGCTGGACCATCTTCTCTTCTTCAGAGAGTTCAAGGGAAACCATGGGGATGTGCCTCCGCGAGCAAGTACTGGCGGCAGTTTACCACCCGGTAAGATCCGGCATGCCGCCATCCGGTCTGACAAGTTGAGTCCGGTCGGACGGTTTGTGCGCACGGCGCTCTCGCTAAGCTAGGGGAACCATGGCGAGTCCAGTCCAACTCGAGCGATCCCTGGGGCTGGTGCAGGTAACAGCAGCGGGCGTCGGCATCATCATCGGCGCCGGGATCTACGTGCTCATCGGGGAGGCTGCCGGCGAGGCCGGCAACGCGCTCTGGGTGTCCTTTTTGCTGGCCGCGGTGCTTTGCACGGTAACCGGCCTGAGTTACGCCGAATTGGCTTCGATGTTCCCCTCGGCCGGCGCCGAATTTGATTACACGCGGCACGCCTTCCCCGAGTGGGTGGCCTTTCTCGTGGGTTGGGTGATGGTGACGGGGCTGGTTGTGGCAGCCGGAGCGGTTTCGCTCGGGTTCGGCCGTTACTTCGGCGAATTCGTCGATGTGGAGCCGCGGATCCCAGCGCTCGCCCTCCTCGCGGCACTGTTCTTACTGGGCGCGACGGGAATGCGCCATTCGGGCAGGGTGGTTCTCCTGCTGAGCGCGATACAGGTTGCGGGACTGGTTGCCGTCATCGGATTCAGCGTGCCGTTTCTCGGTGACCGCGACCTCACGACGTCGAACGGAACGGGAGGCATCGTCGGGGCCGCGGCGCTGGTGTTCTTCGCGTTCATCGGGTTCGACGAAGTGATCACATTGGCCGAAGAGACCCACGATCCCCAGAAGACGGTGCCACGAGCATTGCTAGGGGCCCTCGGCATTTCCGCGGCCCTCTACGCCGCAACGGCGGTGGCGGCGGTGAGCGTGCTCGGCGCGGATGCGCTCGCTGCCTCTGACCGGCCACTCGCCGATGTGGTCGACAAGGCCGTCGGAGGCAGCGGGGCGACGGCTCTGGCCATAGCGGCCCTGATCTCCACGACGAACACCACGCTGCTCTGCTTGACCGCGGGGTCACGACTCATGTTCGGGATGGCGAGGGAAGACGCGCTGCCGCGAACCTTCGCGCGTGTGACACAGCGATCACGCGTACCCTTGCACGCGCTGACAACGGCGACGGTGCTGGCGGCCGTTTGCGCGCTGAGCGGCAAAATGGGGCTGATCGCCCAGGTCACGGACTTCTCGGTCTACCTGGTGTTCGTGGCCGTAAACCTTTCGGTGATCGTCTTGCGGTGGAAGTCCCCGGAGCAGCTGAGGACGATACGGTCACCGTTGTCGCTCGGCCGGCTACCCCTGTTGCCGCTGCTGGGACTGGCCTCGGTCGGCCTCCTGCTTCCCGCGCTGGACATCGAGGCCCTCGCGCTGGGCGGCACGATGTGCGTGGCGGGGCTTGGAGCGGGACTGGCGCTCGATTCCCGGTCCCCGTTGCGAAGGAGGATGTCGCAGAACCTGGCGCAGTAAGGTAACGTTATGACGTGTCTCACGAGGGAGTGTGAAAGCTTCGCATCATGCTTGTTCGTCATATTGTTATCGGGCTGTTTCGGGCGTCGGATCTTCACAAAGATCGGCCCCAGATCCGTGGACACGGTTGGAAGGGGCTGACTATTATGGCGCCGCCCCTGAGACCCACGACCCGTTACGTATCGAGGTAAAGCGACGTTATGGACGAGCGCATAGGTCAGTTTTTGAATTTTTTGGCCGTTGAGAAGAACGCATCGAACAACACGATCGCGGCGTATCGGAACGACCTCTCGCAGTTCCTGGGGTTCGTCGCAGAAAAGGCGCCGGGGCGGAGCATCGAAGCGATCAACCACGATCTGATCGTCGCCTACGTGGAGCACCTGCGCGGGACCGCCCAGTACAAGGATGCGACCGTCGCGCGGAAGGTGGCCGCCGTGAAGTCGTTCTACGGCTTCCTTTCGGCGGAAGGGATGGTCGATGGCGACCCGACGGAGCAACTGAAATCGCCTCAGGT
>CAZKZR010000050.1:0-11019 GCA_964557245.1 uncultured Anaerolineaceae bacterium
CACGGTGCTCGAGATGGAGAACGTGGTCACGAACGAGCACAACCTGGCGCGCAATATGGTGATCGAGGTGGACTCACCGATCGGGCCGGTAAAGCAAATCGGCGTTGGGCCAAAGCTCTCTGACACGCCCGGCAAGCCGCGTCACAGTGCGCCGATCCTTGGACAGCACACGGAAGAGATTCTGAAGGGCCTGGGTTACGACGATGCGAAGATTGCGGCGTTGAAAGAGGCCGGGACAGTCGGCTAAGCAGCGGCGCACCCCATTTGGTCCCGGGCCTGAATCCTTGGGCCGATTTGGGGCCGAGTGAACGCGCCGCCGCGCGAGAGCGCGAGAGTCCGACGAGGCTTTCGGGACAGATGGCGACGTGGGGTTCGGCGCTCGCGGCGGCTGCGGCCGCTGCGGGGGTAATCCTGCTTCTGAACGGGCCATGGGAGGTGCCGGGCTTCGGCGTCGAGGCGCTGCGCTCGCGGGTCGGCGAAGGCGGAGCGGCGGGACCCCTGGTGTTCGTGGCCCTCCTGGCTGCGTGTGTTGTCGTCGCGCCGATACCGAACACGCCCTTCTACATTGTGGCCGGGGCTATCTGGGGCCCTGTTGTTGGCGCGGCCTATGCGATGGCGGGGGCGGTGGGTGGGTCAGCGCTCGCCTTTTTGCTCGCCCGAACCATTCCCCGGGAAGCGATCTACCGGCTGGCTGGGGCCGAACTCCGCCGCCGCATGGAGGATCCGCGGCTGCCGCCGGTCGGATGGATCATCTTCTGGACGCGGTTACTGCCTGCCACGAACTTCGACTGGATTAACTACCTCGCAGGGCTGACCAACGTCCGCTTTGTGCCGTTCATTATCGCCACCGCTCTCTGCATGGGGCCTGCGACCATCGCGACGGTGATCGCAGGCTCGAGGGTCGAACACCAGCCTTTGCTCGCTCTCGTCATCGTCGTGGCGTGGCTGGCCGTGCTGGTCGCTACCTGGCCCATCGCGGTCCGAGGTTGGCGGAGCGCAATGCGTGATTCAAACGCCGTTTGAGGGCCAATGGAACAGTGGCTTGGAGCCCGTCGGGGCATCACGCAGAGTCGCCGCAGGCCCATGCTTGGCGTATGAACCTGCAAATTCGGACCGTGCTCGCAGCGCTGGCAGCTTTGGCCGTGATTGGCGTTGCGTCGTGCGGTGGCGGCGACGATAAGGGTGACGACTTCTCCGACATCAAGGCCACCGCCACCGCGGCTGCGCTCAAGTCCCCGACGCCCGAAGCCACGGTGGACCTCACCGCGGCTTACTACCGCCAGGCTGCATCGCTCGCCAAAGAGCTCGGCGACCTGACGAACGCCCTGGACGCTGACATGCTCGCAGCCGCCGAGTCCCAGGCCGATCCGAAGTGGCCTACGCAGCTCACGGCTGACGCCGATCTGGTAATTGCCAAGGCCAACGCCCTGAACTCACTTCCCGTGCCGGCCGGGGTGCCTCCAACGCTGGCCGGCCGGATCGGCCAGGCCGCCCAGGGCCTGTCAGCCGGTGCCGGCCTGCTCAAGCAGGCCATCCTGAAACTCGACCCCGCGATCGGCGCCCAATCGGCTGAGACACTGGACAGCGGCGAAAACCTCCTCGACGCCGTGCGCGCCGAATTGGACGCTCTCGTCAAGCCTTAGAGTGCTGCCCCGGCAGGCTCAACCACGTGCCCGTCGCGCATGAGGATGATCCGGTCGGCCGCGGCTGCCACGGTTGGATCGTGCGTGACGAGCAGGATCGTCAGTCCGCGGTCTCGCCGGATGGAACGAAACAGTTCCAGCACCGAGGCACTGGCTTTCGAGTCCAGGCTTCCGGTCGGTTCATCCGCGAGCAGAATCGACGGATGGTTCGCGAGGGCTCGGGCGATCGCCAGCCGTTGGCGTTCGCCGCCGGACAGTTGTGGCGGTCGCACGCTGCCGCGGTTTCCCAACCCCACCGCGCTGAGCAACTCCTGCGATCTTGCCCGCTGAGCTTTCGGCGGCACTTTGGTGCCGAGCATTGCAACCTCGATGTTCTGCGTCGCGGTCAGCGTTGGCAGCAGGTTGTGGAGTTGGAAGACCAGTCCCACTTCCTTGCGCCGGTACGCATCCAGATCGCGCACCTCGCGAAGGTCCCGGCCGTTGACCCTGATCGTGCCTGACGTTGGCCGGTCCAGGGCGGCGATGAGATGCAGCAGTGTCGACTTGCCGCACCCTGAGGGCCCTGAGAGCGCCACCCATTCACCCGGCCCGACAGTCAGTGAGACGCCGTCGAGCGGCCGGAGCACCCCGCGTTCGAACGTCTTGACGACATCGTTGACTTCTATCGCCGGCGGCATCGGATCACTCATTGCGGATGGCCTCGAGCGGTACCAGGAATGCGGCGCGCAATGCCGGATACAGCGCACCAAGGAAGGCCATCCCGAACGTGATCGCCAGAGCTCGGCCGAACACGGACGCCGGGTACTCTGGTTTGAACACCCCGACCAGGTCTGGAACGTCCTCCAGCAAGCGGATGGCCACGAAACCGAGTCCGGTCCCTATCGCTGCCCCGACCAGACTGACGACGATCGCCTCCAGCATCACCAGCGTGAGCACCCTGCGGCGTGACCAGCCAACCGCGCGAAGGACGCCGAACTCCCGCGTCCGCTCGAAGACCGTCAGCATCATGGTGTTCATGACCGTTACCGCCCCGATCACGAGCGCGAGCGCCGAAACGCCGACGTTCGCCGCGCTGATCAGCGCCAGGTTCCTGTCGACACGCCCGAAGTCCGATTCCGTGCGGACAGTCGCCAACTCTGGCCGCTCGGCTTCGATGGTCTTGCGAAGGGCCTCGATGTCGGTGCCGGGGGTCACGCGGACGAATGCCAGCGTAATCGTTCCCGGTTTGCGCTCGTGCGCCTGCAGCAGCGGCAGTGGGAACATCGCAGCCTGGTCGCCGAAAACCTGGCCAGTGGAATAGATGCCGACGATGGTGAAGAGCGTGTCATCGATATCCATCTCGTCGCCCACCGTCTTGTTGAATTCCCGTGCCGTGCGGTAACCGATCATGATCTCGGTAGTCGACTCGCGGGCGTATGGCCGCCCCACCACTACCTCCACGCCGAAGTCCGGAAGCTGCTCCGGCTCCAGTCCGAGCCGCAAGAAGAAGGGGTGGTCCGCGTCCAGGTCGACAGGCGCCACGAGAACGCCCACGGCGCTGGCAACGCCCGGTTGGGACTCCAGGTAAGCCACGTCCGTCTCGTCCATCGTGCTGTAGATGACATCAGAGACGCCCTTCTGAGCGATGGAGAAATCAGCCTGGCCCGTGCGGAGGACCGAGATGGCTGTCTGCCGGAGGCTGTGCGTCAGCACGCCCATTGTCACCACGGTCGCGATGCTGATGGCGATGGCAAGGCCTGTCAGTCCGGCCCGGACTTTGCGGGTGTACACGTTTTGCGCCGCAAGGCCGAAGAAGTGCACTCCCGCTGCTCCGTTCGCCTGTGCCAGGCGCTGCAGCGCCGGCCGGCTGCGGGATAATGACACAGATGCGGCCCGGGGATTACGCCCGTTAGGCCTCGTTCCGCCGGGCTGATGGCCGGACCAGCGCCTTCAGCCCGGTCGCGGGTCCCCAAACCGGGCTAGGCGCCAGCTCTTCATCGTCCCAGCGCCCCTCGCCATTCGCATGCCTTCCGTGGTCAGCGGCAGCAAGTACAACGGCTGGTCTGGATAGGCGGAGTTCCGCTCAGCCACGTGGAGCAGGTGATCGCCGGCCCACGGTATCCAGCCGAGCCGTTCGTAATACCCGACCAGACCAGTGGCCAGGCCCAGCACGCCGAGGCCGAGTTCTCTCGCTGAGCGCTCAGCCTCGCGCATGCCGGCCATCGCGAGTTGCCGGCCTAGATACAGCGGGTCAGTGGCGACGTCTTCGATGTAGCCGCCGCTCAACGCAGCCGTGCCGAATTTGAAGTGTTGTGGCCAGAGGGAGACGTGGCTGGCAAAGGCGCCATCGGTCGCTTCGACCAGGAAATGGGTTGAGTGACGGCGATCGGCTGGCAAGCGGCGCGCGTTCCTCAGGGTGGGGAACCGATTGAGGTAGGCGTCAGGCATCAGCTCGCCGGGAAACGGTGGCGCCTGATGTACGCGCTCGATGTCAACTGCCCAACGGTCTCGTTCCTCCGGGGAGAATCCCCGCAAGTGCCGCTCGTCCGTGTAGGCCCTGCCAAGCAAGACGCGGAGGGTTCTGACCGCGGTTTCATCCAGCTGGCTCGCGATGACGGTGTAGGACTTCATGGCGGATATCTTTGGAGTGCGTTCACCGTGCCGTCACGTTTGTTACCACTTCAGCCTGCGCTTTTCCACGCACGCTGCCGAACGTTGAACCATGAGGATCCGTCGCTTCGCCCTGGTCGGCCTGTTCGCCGTGCTCGTCGCACCGTTCGCGAGGGGGACCGCGCTTCCTGCCGCGGCCCAACAGACGTTCGATATGCCGTACGCGGCAGCATCCGAGACGTACTACCGCCTCGATACGCCGAACGGGCGGATGACCGTGACCTATCACGCGGAGTACCAGAACCAGTCGAACAAGGACCTCCTCACGCTGCCGTTCTACCTGATGCCCGGCGCGGCCAACGTGGTGGTCACGTCCGAAGGCCAGACGCTCGAAACCAAGATCGTAGAAGGTAACGAAGCGGCCGGGACGGTCGGCGTGGCCACGGCCACTCTGCCACGGAACCTGAAAACCAAGGCGCGCATAACGCTCGAGGCCTCGTACGAGATTGCCCCGAGAACGGGCGGAAAGCTGATGACGCTCGAGGCGGGCATCATCGAGACTCCGTTCATCGGCCAGGGGCCTGGTTCCTTCGTCCTGGTGGACGTCCCGGAATCGGGCGACACCTACCTGGACCCGGGCTGCTTGAAGGCGACCGATCAACCAAAGGACGTCAAGGCCGATGGACTGGTCCGCTGGGTCTGCGGTGAAGTCACCATCATCGCGCTGCATTCCGATGACCCGGACGTCTTGCGCCAATGCGCTGGAATGGATGACAAGTGCCGCCAGCGGGCGCTACAGACCACGTTTTCTGCCTACGTCCAGTCGATAACGGACCCATCGAAGGTCGCCAAGCTGGAAGGCGATGTGACGATGCCCTCGGGCAAGTCAGTCCACATGGCATTGCAGTACTTCAAGCGGGATTCGGCCTGGGCTGACAAGCAGTTCGCCGTTGCTCAAAAGGCGTTTCCGCGGTTGGAGCAGGTGTTCGGCTTCCCATACCCGCACGACACGGTGACGATGCGGCAGTCGCACCATATCGAGTTCATCGGAGCGGCGGGACTCGCGTTCAACGACGGCGGGCTGGTGCTCCTGTCCTTCGATACAGGCGTCGACGAAGAAGTCACGGTGCACGAACTGGCGCACCAGTGGTCCACGTACAAGCACTTCAAATCGGCGTTCATGGTCGAGGGCCTGGCCGAATACGGCATGCGCACCCTTGCCCCTGAGCTGGGGATCACGCCGAGGGACTGGAAGTGGCAGTCGTTTGGCCTGAACGAGCCGCTCTCGACGTGGAGCAACAACTTGAGCGGGCTGGTGACGCAGTACTTCTACGGTCGGTCCGGTGCTTTCTGGATGGCATACCAGGCGGCAATCGGCGGGCCGGAGAACATGACCGCTGTACTCGGCCGGATGGACGACGAGGCCTCGCTCTGGCCGCTCGACGGCGGCTGGTTCATGGACCAGGGCGAATGGGTCAGCGGGAAGAACCTGGACTCGGTCTTCCTGGAGTGGGTGTTCAACGCGCAGACCGCCAAGTCGCTGCTCGAGGAGCGGCGGGCAGCTCACGACAGCGTGACGGCCCTCCAGGCACACGCGCAGACCCTGGGCCTGTCAGGCATGCCGAGTGACATCTACGACAACTTGCTGGCGTGGGTGTTCGACCCGATTGCGGACCAGGTTACGAAGGCGAACAAGGTTCTCGACGCGTACGCCGAAGTGATTACGCTGAGCCAGCAGGCGAACCTTGGACAACCCGATGGCGTGAACCAGTTCTGGGGCAAGCAGCGCGTGAGCGACACGGCGGTCGTCATCGAGACTCAGCGCCAGGCGATCAACACGATTCTCTCGAGCGAGAAGCAGATCGAAGGCAAGCCGGCGGATTCGCCTTCCTGGCAGAAGATCGCGGAGGCACGCGAGAAGTACGGAAAGGGCGACTATGCCGGCGCGAAATCCGCAGCAGCGGACGCCGTGACGGCCGCCTACAACGAAGTCGCTGCGGGCAAGATGATCCAGATTGCGAAGCGAAAGCAGGCGGAATTCAGCCCCAACTTCTTCGGTCGGATCGGCATGCTCTTTACCGACCCTGAGGGCGATTTGCGACGGGCGGAAGAAGCCCAGGCCACGGGTGACGGCGCGACGGCGCTGAAGCTGGCGAAGGGAGCTTACACCACCTGGGACGATGCGACGCAGCGCGGGATTCAGCGGCTGGCGATGATGGCCGGACTGATGTGCGCGGTGACGTTCGGTGTCTGGTTCCTGCTGAAGCGCCTGGAAGCGCCCGTGTCGATGAAGCGGGTGGGCGAAGGACACGTGCTGGAAGTTGATGGCGAACGCAGAAGTTCGTGGCGGGACTGGGAGAATTCGAAGTAGCCCGTCATTCCGCCAGCGCCTTGAACGCGAGCCGTACTCCGACCAGCACGAGCCCGGCGGCAAGCGCGCGGATGATGTGAGCGTCGTGGACTCTGCGCGAGAAGTAAGCCCCGATCTGCGCACCGGGAACTGCGCCGATGGCGAGCATCCCGGCCTGGAACATTGACCTATCCCACGCAAGATCGCCTGTCGCGAAGTGGACGCCGGTGCCTTCCAGGGCCATGAAGGCGAGCACGAAGTGCGAGGTGGCCGCAGCGATGTGCACCGGAAAATGGAGCATGGTGGCCATCACAGGGACGTGGATAACACCGCCGCCGATGCCCAGGAGGCTGCTCATGAAGCCAACGACGGTACTGATTGCCACCCCTTTCCACATCTGGAAGGAATAGAAATATGTGTGGCCGCTGCGATCGGTTATCTGTCTGCGGACGGTGCTCCAGCCGGTGACGGGCGGCTGGATCGCGTTAGATGCGCGACGGAACAACAGCACAAGGCCAATCAGGATCAAGACGGCGGCAAACATTCCGTCGAATGTGCGGCGAGGTATGTAGCCGACCACAATGGCGCCCGCCACCGCGCCGGGAAGCGTCGCTATCGCGAACCAGACGCCGCTGCGGTAATCGATGCGCCGCTGCGCCCCATAGGCGAGCGAACCGGAAGTGGCATTGGCCCAGACGACGAAGAGTGAAATCGCCGTGATGGTTTCTGGTTTTTTGTCCGGATAGAGAAACAACAGCACGGGAACGAGGATGAAACCCCCGCCCGCTCCCACGAGCGTGCCGAAAGCGCCGACCGCGATTCCAAGCGGTATGAGGAAAAGATCGACGCTGTGCAGCGGTCACCCCCCGAAGTCGCCTAGGAAGTGTTGCCACTTAAGCCCGGTTCAGTCCAATGACCGTTAGACGGGAATGTCCGACTCGTCTCCGTTGTAGTCATACCGCCGGCGCATGGCGGAGCGGTCGCGCAGGCGGACGGTGAGGCCGCCGATGCGGTCAGTCAGGTGGGCGAGCCGGCGCTCCAGGCGTCCGCGGATCCAGCTCCGGGTGGAGCCGATGTGACGGTACCTCGAGTAGCGCTGCTCAAGCCTCCGCTTTGGACGGGTCCGCTGAACCCGCGTCAACTCGCGCAGAATGGCGCGGCGGAGGATGAGGGCGGCTTCGGTATGGTCGGTGTGGGCGCCTTCGCCGGGTTCCGGGACGGTGTGATCAATGATCCCGAGCCGCAAACAGTCATGCGATGTGAGCCGAAGGCGTTCGGCGGCCTGGCCGGCTTCGCCAGCTCCGCCGTAGAGGATAAGTGCGGCGTCTTCCGGCCGGATGACTTCGTAGACGGCGTTGTCGAGCATCAGTACGCGGTCAGCGACGGCCATCGCCATAGCGCCTTCCGAGTTGGCTTCGCCGGTGATTACGGCGACCGTCGGCACCGGGAGTTCCAACATCGCGGCGGTGCACTGGGCAACGGCGAACCCAAGGCCCGCTTCCTCGTTAGCCAACGACGGATCCGCGCCATCGGTGTCGATCAGCGTGACCATGGGAAGGTCAAATTTCTTGGCCAGGTACATCGCCCGCCGAGCTTTGCGAAAGCCGGCGGCGCTGATGCGGCCGTGATGCCCGTTGCTGCGAACCTGCGCGGCGAACATGACCGCTTCGCCGGCGAGCGTGCCGAGTCCGGCCATGATGGAATCGTCATCGGCGCCGCTGCGGTCTCCATGGAGGGCGACGAACGACGTCGTCATGCGTGTCACCAATTCGGCGGCGCTCGGGCGGTCGGCATGCCGGGAGAGCTGCACCTGCTGCCATGCGCTGCGCACGGAATGATGGCTCTGGCCCTCGCCTCGCTCTTTCTGGGAGGAGAGCCTGTAGTCGTTCATCAGAAGGTCCAGCAGTTGGGCGAGTGAGTCGCGCAACTGGGGCCGGGAAACGACGGCATCGATGAGCCCGGCACGAAGATGGGCCTCCGACGTGTGAGCGCCTTCGGGCAGGTCAGCTCCGGCAGCTTCCTGGAGGGCGCGCAGGGCGGCGTACCCTACCAGCGCGTTGGGTTCGCTGAGAATCATGTCCGCGAGGTTCACGAACCCGGTATAGGCGGAGCCAGTGGTCGGGTCGGTGAGGACGGCGATGTAGGGCAGCCCTGCGCGGTCATGCCGCTGCACCGCGGCAGCTATGCGCGGTCCCTGCATCAGCGCCAGGAGACCTTCCTGCATGCGCGTGCCGCTGGTGGAGCAGACGACAACCACTGGGGCACGCCGCGCGGTTGCTTTCTCGAACGCGCGCGTCAGTCGCTCGCCGGCAGCGACACCGATAGAGCCTCCGAGGAAGGAGAAGTCGATCACGGCGATAACGATGTCCCGCCCGTAGATGCTTCCGGTGCCCGTGAGCGCGGATTCGGTCAGGCCCGTCCGCCGCTGGGCGCTAATGACTCGCGAACGGTAGGACTGCTTATCGCGGAACGAGAGCGGGTCGATGTTGGTTACGCCCCGGTCGTCTTCGTGGAAGCTGCCCACGTCGAGGAGCGTCGCCATTCGCTCACGGGCGGTGAGATGAAAGTGAAATCCACAGGAATGGCAGACGCGGTAACGCTCGTAGGACTTCGAGCCTTCAAGGTCGGCGCCGCAGGAAAGGCACTGCTCGTGCTGCCGCGGTTCGGCAATCACTTCATCGGGAGATTCTCCCCGAGACAGCAGCGACTTCAAGTTCTTCATGCGGTTCAGTGTATCAAGCGAGCCCTTCAGGTGTTCCTACCAGCACACGTCTTGATTCACCTTCTTCACGGGGCCCGACGAGGCCTTCGTCCTCCAGAATCTCGATAATCTTGTTGGCTTTGAGCGCCCCGACATTCAGCCGCCGCTGCAACAACGAGGGCGAGATGCGCTGGTGCTGCAGGGTGAGTTCGCGAGCCTTATCGACGACAGGGTCATCGAAATCCACTTCGATGTTGGCGTCGCCGCCGTTCGCATCGGCGAGGGCCTGCTCGAGCAGTTCGTCGGCGGTTTCGGGCGTGAGTTCGCTGAAGCGCTCGTCCTTCCAGAATTCGACGAGCCGTTCGACCTCGGTATCTGACAGGTAGACGCCCTGGATGCGGATGGGCTTCGCTGCGTCCGTGGGCATGAACAGCATGTCGCCGCGCCCGAGCAGTTTCTCGGCTCCTCCCGTATCGAGGATCGTGCGGGAGTCCGTCATGGAGGTAACGGCGAAGGCGATACGGGTGGGGAAGTTGGCCTTGATCAGGCCGGTGACGACATCGACAGAGGGGCGCTGGGTTGCGACGACAAGGTGGATGCCGGTTGCGCGCGCGAGCTGAGCGAGGCGGCAGATCAGCTTCTCGACTTCGAACGGGGCGGCCATCATCAGGTCGGCCAGTTCATCGATGATCACGACCCAGTACGGGAGCTTTTTCAGAATGCGAGGATGCTTGTTGTAGGACTCGATGTTGCGGACGGCGACGTTCGCGAACTTCTTGTAGCGAGCGTCCATCTCTCCCACAACCGCCTGGAGCACACCGACGACTTTGTCCATGTCCACGATGACTTCGCTGAAGGCCATGTGAGGGATGCCGGAGTAAGCGCTGAGTTCCACGCGCTTGGGGTCAACCATCACGAAGCGCACCTCGTCAGGCGAGGCGTTCATCATGATCCCTGAGATTATCGCGTTCATGCAGACGCTTTTACCGGAGCCTGTGGCGCCAGCAATCAGCAGGTGAGGCATTTTGCCCAGGTCTGCCACCACCGGTATGCCGGAGACGCCCTTTCCGAGCGGTACCGTGAGCTTGCTCTTGCGGACCATCTCCTGGAACTCTTTTGTTTCCATAACGGCACGCATGGTGACGACTGAAGCGGAGTCATTCGGCACTTCGATGCCGACAATCGCCCGGCCGGGCACGGGAGCCTCAATGCGCAGGCTCGGCGCGGCGAGCGCCAGGGCGAGGTCGTTCTGGAGAGCGGTGATCTTGTTCACGCGGACGCGGGTGCGGCCTGTCTCCACGCGCTCAGAGCGTGGACGGCCATCCGGCGAGTAGAGCTGCTTCCCGGTTTCATCCCGCAGCGGGACGTCCTTGTACTTCACTTCCCAGCCAGGCTCGACGCCGAACTGCGTGACGGTTGGGCCTTCGTTGATTTCGACGACGGTCGCGTCCACGCCGAAGCTGGCCAGGGTGTCAACGATGAGCTGGGCGCGTGCGGCGTTGTCGTGTTTGCGGTGCACGCTCGGGATTGGCGCGTTGAGCATCTCGATGGCGGGCAGTTGCCAGCCGCTGCGCCCCGAGCCGAGCTCAAGGCCGAGCTGCTGCGGCTCTTCGGGCTCCTCATCGGCTGTGGGGGGCTCCTCGACCATCACCGCTTCTGGTTCATCAATGGCTTCGGGTTCCTCGGTGAGGACTGGCGCGAAGGTGGCGGCGGCACCAGTGCCAACAGTGGAACTC